>NZ_BBSK01000013.1:0-61295 GCF_001319805.1 Burkholderia sp. E168m22 | reverse complement strand
GCGCTCGGGCGAGGAAGCCGTCGTCTGCACGCTGATGCGCCAGGTCGGCAAGCTGCTGGTGGTCTGCTATCTCGACAACGAATGGGATCACATCCGCCGCCGCGCGGCCGAGTTGAACGGCGACGAATCGGCCGCCTGCGTCGACGTGCTCGGCGTCGGCTTCGACGAGATCGGTCTCGAAGCCGCCGCGCGCTGGCGGCTGCCCGACGTGATCCGCGCGGGGATGGCCAACGGAGATCACGCGGCGCACGCCGACGCGTTCGACGACGACGGCGACGCCCGCCACGCGGGCCCGGCGGCAGACGACGGCCCGGCCGATCGCGGCCCGGCCGACCGCATCCGCTGGCTGCGCGCGGTGAGCCGCTGCTCGACCGACGTCGCCGGCGCGCTCGTCATGCCCGCGAGCCCGCAGCGCGACGCGCGCATCGCGGCGCTCGCGCAGCACTACGGCGCGGAGCTCGACATGGAATCCGACGCGCTCGTCGAGATCGCCGAACGGCTCGCGCGCGAGGAAGCGAGCGACACCGTGATGCGCGAGATCGTCGAGCTGCGCGCGAACGCCGATGCGATCGCACGCGCGCAGGCCGCGCCCGAGGCCTGCCTCGAAGCCGGTCTGGCCGACCTGCGCGCGCTGCCGTCCGAGCACGTGCTGACGCCGGTGCTCGCGCTCGCGTCGGAAAGCCTGCTGGCCGGCCTCGCGTTCACGCGCACCGTGATGTTCGTGCGTCACGACGACGGTACGTTCGCCGCGCGCCTGGGCTTCGGCCCCGGCGTCGACACGGCGCTCGACCGGCTGCGCTTCGACGAACGCTTCGAGCCGGACGTGTTTCATCTCGCGATCTCGAACTCGGTCGGCATCTTCATCGAGCAGGCGCAGGAGCCGAAGATGATGAAGCGCCTGCCCGCGTGGTATCTCGATGCGTTCGACGACACGCGCGCATTCGTGCTGCTGCCCGTGCGCGTCGGCACGACGAGCGTCGCGCTGCTGTACGGCGACTGGGCCGGCGCGCAACCCGCACGCAAGATCTCGCAGCAGGAGATGGCCGTGCTCAACGAACTCGCGCGCGAGCTGGGGCGGTTCTTTCCCGCGCAGCCAGGCTGACGGCCGGCGCGCGTCCGGCGTTTTCGCTCCCCAAAAGAAAAACCCGGCCGCATCAGCGGCCGGGTTTTCTTTACAACAGCGTGCGCTCGAGCGATGCGCTTACTTGAGCGTGACGGGCACGCTGAAGTACTTCTTCGCGAGGTTGTCGATCGTGCCGTCGGCCTTCAGTTCCTTCAGCGCCTGATCGAGCGCGGTCTTCAGTGCCGCGTCGTTCTTGCGCAGGCCGAAGCCGACGCCCGAGCCGAGGATCTCGGTGTCGCTGACCGTGCCGCCCGCGAACGCGAAGCCCTGGCCTTGTGGCTTCGTCAGGAAGCCCTTCGAGCCGGCTTCCGAATCCTGGAAGGTCGCGTCGAGACGGCCCGACTTCAGGTCGGCGTACGCCAGATCCTGCGTCTGGTACGGCACGACTTCAACACCGGCCGGCGCCCACTTCTTCTTTGCATACGCTTCCTGGATCGTGCCCTGCAGCACGCCGACGCGCTTGCCCTTCAGCGATTGCGGGGTCGGCAGCAGGCCGCTGCCCTGCTTCGCGATCAGCTGGTTCGGAATCGTGTAGATCGGATCGGTGAATGCGATCGCGTGCTTGCGCTGCTCGGTGATCGTCATGTCCGAGTTGATCGCGTCGAACTTGCGCGCCTGCAGCGCCGGGATCAGGCCGTCGAAGTCGTTCTCGACCCACACGCACTTGGTCTTCAGCTTCGCGCACACCGCGTTGCCGATGTCGATGTCGAAGCCGGTCAGCTTGCCGTCGGGCGTCTTGTATTCGAACGGTGCGTACGAGGCCTCGACGCCGAACCGGATCTCCTTCAGATCCGCGGCAAACGCGCTGCCTGCCGCCATCGCCGATGCCGCCACCACCGCATGCGCGGCCACTTTACGCCAATCCAACTTCATCAGGTGTTCTCCTCGATACTCGAATGTTCCGGAACTACGGGCGCATGCATCATTGCAGGGTCGGATGACACCGACAATGCCGATGCCGCGCCGTGATGCGGCGCAACAGCCGCAAGGCCGCGATTGTACCAATCCGCGCGACCCGATATGGCAAAGCGGCCACCGATATGCAATGCTGCGCTGCGCGTCCGGGAGCCGCCACGCGCCCCGTCGAACTCGCAAGACGGTGTCGCAAATACGCAAGCGTGGCGCGTGCGCCGGCCGTGCGGCGGGCGGGTGTTATCGCAAAAAATGAATAGACCGCGAGACGATGCGCGGACTGCGAGTCGCCGCAGCCCGCACGATCGCACCCTGATCAGACGAGTGCGGCCAGCGTGTCGCGCGTCGTATCGACGACGAGCAGGCCCGCGCGCAGGCCGGGCTTCACGGTCGGGTTCGGAAACACGATGCGTTCCTCGTCGTGCTTCACCGTGTAGCGGTAGTCGCCGTCCTGCGCGAGCACGGTGCCGCGCGTGAACGCGGTGAAGTTCGCGACGTCGGCCGCGACGAACAGCTCGAGCGCGTCGCTCTGCTTCGTGATCTGGTCGATGACGGTGAACACGCGCGGCAACGTGGCGCCGCCTTCCGCCCGCCCACCCGACACGAGCTTGCGCACCGCGCGGTCGGCCGGCGCGAAGCGCGTCAGGTCGTTCTGGCCGAACGGACGCACCTTGCCGAGCTCCAGCGTGCACGCGAGCGCGCCGCAATGCTCGGCCGTGAAATGCGAATACGTGTTGCCCTTCGCCGTATGCAGCAGCACGGCCGCGATGCGTGCATCGCCGAGCCATTCGACCATCGCGCGCGTGGGCGGCGTGCCCGTGTGCGGCAGCAGCGCGAACTGTTCGAACACCGATGCGCGAATCGCCGTGTGCATGTCGATATGCCAGCGTGCGCTGCCCGCCGGCGCCGCCCCGAAGAACGCGGATGCCGCCGCTTCGAGCTGCGCGGCGCGCGGCGCTTCGCGACTCGCGGGCACCTGCGCGTGACGGCCGCTGAACAGGCGGTTCAGGTCATCGTCGAGATAGCGTTCGCCCGCGCGCATCGCCGGCACGTTGCCGAGCACGACGAGCAGCCGGCACGCGAGCGGCAGCGCACCCGCCACGAGGTCGCGCGCGAGCATCGACAGCAGCTCGATCGGCGCGGTCTCGTCGCCATGCACGCCGGCCGACACGAGCACGCTCGCGCGCGCCGCGGCGTCGGTCGCCGCCGGTTCGAACGCGAGCAGCCCGTCGCCGAGCCATTGCCAGCGCACCGCGCCGCCCGCGCAGGCGCCGTCCCGTTCGGCCGGCGCGTCACCAGCGAGCGTGAACGCCAGAAAATCGTCGAGCAACGCGGCGGCCGGCATCCGTGCCTCAGCGCTGGAAGTCATACAGCGAACCGACGCGCAGGATCTGCGTAAGCTCGTCGAGCGCCGTACGCGACTCGTCGAGCAGCGCCGGATCGGCGAGGTCTTCCGGTGCGAGGCGGTCACGATAGTGCTTGTCGATCCACGCGTCGAGCGACGCGAACAGCGTGTCGTTGATCCACACGTTCGACGTGACGGCCGCGCGCTCGGCGTCGTTCAGCACGACGCGCAGGCGCAGGCACGCCGGGCCGCCGCCATTCTTCATGCTTTCGCGCAGGTCGAACACGAGCACGTCGTGAATCGGGCCGTTGCCGGCCGCCAGCTGGTCGAGATAGGCGGCGACCCGCGCGTTCTCGCGGCATTCCTGCGGCACGACGAGCACCTGCGAACCATCCGCGCGCGACAACAGCTGGCTGTTGAACAGGTAGGACGTCACCGCGTCGTTCACGCTCACCGCCGCGTCGGGCACCTCGATCACGTTCAGGCGCGCACCGCGCGCGTCGAGCGCGGCGGTCAGCGTGTCGTAGATCGCCTGCTTGTTGACGAACGCGCGTTCGTGCGTGAACAGCGTGTCGCGGTTGCCGACCGAGATCACGTCGTTGTGGAACACGCCCGCGTCGATCACGTCCGGGTCCTGCTGCGCGTACACCGTCGCTTCCTCTGCGAGCCCGTGGCGATGCGCGACCGCGCGGCTCGCCTCGAAGGTCTGACGTGCCGGGAAGCGCTTCGGCTCGGGGCCGCGACGGTATTCGGCGCGGCCGTACACGAAGAATTCGATGCCCGGCTTGCCGTATTCCGCGCAGAAGCGCGTATGGTTCGCCGCGCCTTCGTCGCCGAGCGCCGGCGTGCCGGTCAGCGCTTCGTGCACCGCGAAGTGCGTGGGGTCCGCGAACAGCGTCGACAGCGTGCGGCGCGTCGCTTCGTGCTCGATCGCGCGATGCAGCTTGCTGCACAGGTTCGCCGGCGTGAAGTGCACGCGGCCGTCGCTGGTATCCGCCGACGGGCTGACGGTGGCCGCGTTCGCGGTCCACATCGCCGACGCCGAGCTCGCCGCGGCGAGCAATTCGGGCGCCTGCTTCGCGGCCTTCGCGATCACGTCCGCGTCCTTGCCGGAGAAGCCGAGCTCGCGCAACAGGCGCAGCGACGGCCGCTCCTGCGGCGGCAGCACGCCTTGCGCGAAACCGAGATCCGCGAGCTGCTTCATCTTGCGCAGCCCCTGCTTCGCGGCGGCCTTCGGGTTCGCGGCCGACTTCTCGTTGTTGAGCGACGCCACGTTGCCGAACGACAGCCCGGCGTAGTTGTGGGTCGGGCCGACGAGCCCGTCGAAATTGGCTTCTTGTGCGTTCATCGTCGTTCCCTCGATCAGAAATGCAGGCCCGGCGACAGGCTCGCGGGCAAAGTCAGTTGCGTGCTTTCCACCGACGCCATCGGGTACGCGCAATAGTCGGCCGCGTAGTACGCGCTCGGGCGATGGTTGCCCGAGCGGCCCGTGCCGCCGAACGGCGCGGCGGACGATGCGCCATTGGTCGGCCGGTTCCAGTTGACGATCCCGGCGCGGATCGTGCGGCGGAAGTGCTCCCACACCTTCGCGTCGTCGGCCAAGAGCCCGGCGGACAGGCCGAACGCCGTGTCGTTCGCGCGCTCGATCGCCTCATCGAACGTCGCGTAGCGGACGATCTGCGCGAGCGGGCCGAAATGCTCTTCGTCGGGCAGGTTCGCGACGCCCGTCACGTCGACGATCGCCGCATTCACGAAGCCGAGGCGCGGATCGCGCTGTGTCATCGCGACGATCGGCTTCGCGCCCTGCTCGACCAGGCGCGCCTGCGCATCGACCAGCTTCGCGGCCGCGCGTGCCGAGATCACCGCGCCCATGAACGGCTGCGGATCGGCGTCGAACACGTCGGCGGTGATCTTCGACGTGACGTCTGCGAAGCGCGCGAGGAAGCGGTCGCCGAACGCGCCCTGCGGCACGAAGATGCGGCGCGCGCACGTGCAGCGCTGGCCGGCCGACAGGAACGCCGACTGGATCGTGTGATGCACGGCCGCGTCGATGTCCTCGACTTCGCCGATCACGAGCGGGTTGTTGCCGCCCATCTCGAGCGCGAGCACGATCTCCGGACGGCCGCCGAACTGCTTGTGCAGCAGCGTGCCCGTATCGGAACTGCCGGTGAAGAACAGCCCGTCGATCTGCCGATGGTTCGCGAGCGCGATGCCGGTGTCCTTCTCGCCCTGCACGAGGTTCAGCACGCCGGCCGGCAACCCGGCTTCCTGCCACACCTCGACCGTCGCGCGCGCGACGCCCGGCGCAAGCTCCGACGGCTTGAACACGATCGTGTTGCCGGCGATCAGCGCCGGCACGATATGACCGTTCGGCAAGTGGCCGGGGAAGTTGTACGGGCCGAACACCGCGACGACGCCGTGCGGGCGGTGACGCAGCACCGCGACGCCGTCGGCCATGTCCTGACGCTTCTCGCCGGTGCGTTCCTGATACGCCTGGATCGAGATGCCGACCTTCGCGGCCATCGATGCGACTTCGGTGCGCGCTTCCCACAGCGGTTTGCCCGTCTCGCGGCCGATCGCGGTCGCGATCGGTTCCTTGCGCTCGGTGAGCAACGCGGCGAAGCGCTTGACGATTTCGCAGCGCGCTTCGAAGTCGAGCGCCGACCAGCCGGCGAACGCGCGACGTGCGCTCGCGACCGCACGGTCGACGTCGGCCGCCGACGCGCTCTCGCCCTGCCAGGCGACGGCGTCGGTGCCGGGGTTGCGCGAAGCGAAGACGGGGCCCGAGCCTGCGACCCAGGCGCCGTCGATGAAGAGTTCCGTCATGATTCGTTTATCCCTGTTTGACTTTGAGCGGCAGTACGCGGACCGGATCGCCGGCCTTCACGTCGAGCGCGACGGCATCGTCGGCCGACAGCACGAACGCGCCGTTCGCGACCACGCCCGGCGCGACGCCGACGCGGAAATCGCCCAGCGACGTGTTCGACACCAGCGACCGAGGGGCGTCGTCCCGCGCGTCGGGCACGCCGATCGCGACCGGTACGACGACGCTCTCGCGCACCGTGCGCAGGTCGTTGACGTGGCATTCGAGCACGGGGCCCGCGTCGAAGATGTCGACGTGGTTCTGGTAGCGCAGCCCTTCGGCTTCGAGCATCTTGCGGGCCGGCAGCGTGTCGCGGTGCGTGAGCCCGACCGCGTCCTGCGCGTCCTGCGGCAGCAGGTCGACGTATACCGGATAGCGCGGCATCAGTTCCGCGAGGAACGACTTGCGGCCGTGCGAGCTCAGGTAATCGGCCGCGTTGAAGTCGATCTGGTAGAAGTGCGAACCGACCGCGCGCCAGAACGGCGACGTGCCGTCCTCGTCGAAGTGGCCGCGCAGTTCCGCGCAGATGCGTTCCGGAAAGCGGTCGCGGAACTGCGCGATGAACATGAAACGCGAGCGCGACAGCAGGCCGCCGACGCCGCCCGTGCGATAGCGCGGGCTCAGGAACAGCGAGCACACTTCCGCGTAACCCGTCAGGTCGTGCGAGATGTTCAGCGCGGACATCCGCGTCCACACGCCGAGCTCCTGGCTCGCATGCACGACCGTGCTCACGCGGTAGTTGTAGAACGGCTGCTCGAGGCCGACCTGCGTTTCGATCCCGCACACGCCCGCGATGTCGCCCGTCTTCGATTCTTCCATCACGAAGAAGTAGCCGGCTTCGCCCGGCGCGGCCCGGCCTTCGAGCGTGCGGCGCGAGCGTTCGATGCGCGCGGCGAGCGCGTCGCGGTCGGGCTTGAACGTGGTCAGGCCCGGCCCGGTTTCCTGCGCGAGCGACACGAGCGCGTCGACGTCGCCCGTTTGTACGACCCGAACGACGATCATGCTGCGTCTCCCTTCAAATCTTCCTCGTCGCGGCGGTGCAGCGGCACGCAGCGCACGACATCGCCGTCCTTCACGTCGAGCGCCGCGCGCACGTCGCCGGCCAGCGGCGCCTCGGCGCCGCCCGCATCGGCCGTGTCGCCCGGCAGGTCGGCCAGCACGCAGCGGAACGATTCGCCGCTGCCGGTCGACACCATGTACGCGACGTCGCCCTGCTGGTGCGCGGCCTCGCGCACGACGCGCTCCGACGCCTGCTTCACGCACGCGGTACGGTCGACCTGCGCGGTCAGCACCGGGCCCGCGTCGAAGATGTCGACGAAGCGGTCGGGCTCGAAGCCTTCCTCGAGATGGATGTCGTACGCGAGCAACGCCGTTTCGTTCGGCTCGCCGAGCACGCGCTGCGCGGCTTCGGGCAACAGCGGCACGTAGAGCGGATAGGCCGGCATCACTTCCGCGATGAACGTGCGGCTGCGGCCGCCCGACGCGATGTCGACGTCGGTGAAGTCGCGGCCGAAGAACTTGCGGCCCACCGCTTCCCAGAACGGCGATGCGCCGTTGCCGTCGCTCACGCCGAGCAGCAGCGTGAATACTTCCGGCGTGAAGCGGCGGCGGTTCGCGGCGATGTACATCATCCGGGCGCGCGAGATCAGGTGCGCGGCCGCGTCGCCGCGCAGCGACGGATCGACGTAGAAGCCCGCGAGCCGGCTCTTGCCGGTCAGCTCGTGCGACATCGTGAGCGCGTGGATCTTGCGGTTCACGTGCAGCTCGCGCGACGCGTGGATCAGCGCGTCGTTGCGGAACGCGTAGAACGGCTCCGAGTAGCCGGCCGCGGCCACGATGCTCGCCGTGCCGAGCAGCTTGCCGGTCGACGAATCCTCGAGCACGAAGAGGTAGAACTCCTCGCCGGCGAAGTCGACGTCCGCGCGAAACGAATCCTCGGAAAGCGCCACACGCGCTTCGAGCGCCGCGCGGTCGTGCGGCAGCGAGTGCAGGACCGGCTGCGCGGTGCGCGCCATGTGCGCGAGCGCATCGAGATCCGTGAGTTTGCCGGGGCGAACAAATAGCATCGTCGTTCCTGTCTGCGATGGGCGCGCCGATCAGCGCGCGGTGGCTTCCTGGGCCGCGAGCACTTGTTCGACCGCTTTCTCGAAGCGCTTCACGCCTTCGTCGAGCAGGTCGAACGGGATCACCAGCGACGGGACGAAACGCAGCACGTTCGGGCCGGCGATCAGCATGATCAGGCCGTTCTCGGCGGCGGTGGTGACGAAGTCCTTCGCGCGGCCGTCGAATGCGGCGGTGAGTTCCGCGCCGACCAGCAGGCCCTTGCCGCGCACGTCCTTGAAGATGCCGAAGCGCGCGTTGATGCGTTCCAGCGCGCCCTTCAGGCGCACGCTGCGTTCGCGCACGCCTTCGAGCAGCGCCGGGTCGCCGATCAGCTCGACGACCTTGTCCGCGATTGCCGATGCGAGCGGGTTGCCGCCGTACGTCGTGCCGTGCACGCCGACCTTGAAGTGCGCGGCCAGTTCGTTCGTCGTCAGCATCGCGCCGATCGGGAAGCCGTTGCCGAGCGCCTTGGCGGTCGTCAGGATGTCCGGCGTGACGCCCGTGTCCATGTAGGCGTAGAACTGGCCGGTGCGGCCCACGCCCGTTTGCACTTCATCGAAAATCAGCAGTGCGCCGTTGGCGTCGCACGCTTCGCGCAGCGCCTTCAGGAACGCCGGATCGGCGGGGATCACGCCGCCTTCGCCTTGTACCGGCTCGACGATCACGGCGCAGGTTTTCGGGCCGATCGCGGCCTTCGCGGCTTCGATGTCGTTGAACGGCAGGTGCTTGATGCCTTCCGGCACCGGGCCGAAGCCTTCCGAGTACTTCGGCTGACCGCCGACGCTGACCGTGAAGAACGTGCGGCCGTGGAACGACTGCACGAACGACACGATTTCGTACTTATCGGCGCCGTGGCGGTCGAAGGCGACGCGGCGCGCGAGCTTCAGTGCGGCTTCGTTGGCTTCCGCGCCCGAGTTTGCGAAGAACGCGCGATCGGCGAAGGTCAGCGATTCGAGGCGCTTCGCGAGGCGCAGCACCGGTTCGTTCGTGTAGCCGTTGCCGATGTGCCAGAGCTTGCGGCCTTGTTCGTCCAGCACCTTCAGCAGTTCCGGGTGGCCGTGGCCGAGCGACGTGACCGCGATGCCGCACGCGAAATCGATGTACTCGCGGCCGGCCGTGTCCCACACGCGGGAGCCCTCTGCGCGATCCGGCACGAACGGGGCGGGAGAAAATACCGGCACCATCACTTCGTCGAATGTCTGGCGGGTCACGGTCGAGGTCGTCATGGTCGTTCCTTTCGGTTTCGTAAGAGGGTTCAACAGGATCAAGTTTAGGTAAGGGTGACGCAAGCGTCTTGCGGAATTGCGACGGGTTCTATCGGAAGGTTTTGGTTTTGCCCTTTAGGGCCGGGGGGCGGCTACGCCGTGTCGGTATTTTGGGGCTTTTTCTCTCTTGTCTGGGGCTTACTTCCGGTGTCGCGAAGCACCTGCAATCGTGTCGGTCTATTAGCGTCGCCCCTGCGCGGGGCAGCGGTCACTTTTCTTTGTCTTGCCAAAGAAAAGTGACCAAAAGAAAGGCGCGGGGGTGTCAGGATTTCCGTGTTCAAGGCGGGTGGAGCAATTACACGGAAGGCCGAACGAATCGATCTGCGTAAAGGATAGCGAATTGGTTCATGGCCGTCTTCCAGTCATGCGCGGCACTTCCCCAATTCGCGGTGATGTTGCGCAAGGCCAGCCAGATGAGTTTGGTGGCGGCCTCGTCGGTCGGGAAGTGACCACGGGTCTTGATGATCTTGCGCAACTGCGAGTTGATATTTTCAATCGCGTTCGTCGTGTAGATGATCTTGCGCACACCCGGCGGAAACGCAAAGAACGGGATCACGCGATCCCAGGCGTTGCGCCACGCGCTGCTGACGGTCGGGAATCTCTGGCCCCACGGGCCATTCGCAAACGCATCGAGTTCAGCCTGAGCGGCTTCCGCGCTGGGAGCGGCGTAGATCGGTTTGATCGCGGCGGCCAATCCTCGGCGGTCCTTCCAACTGGCGTAATCGAGGCTGTTGCGGATTAAATGGACGATGCAGGTTTGCAGCGTCGTGGCGGGAAACACCACTGCCAGCGCTTCGGGCATGCCCTTCAGACCGTCCGTGACGGCGATCAGGATGTCGTGAACACCGCGCGTCTTCAGATCGTTGAATACCTTCATCCAGAATTTGGCCCCCTCGGTATTCTCGATCCACAGGCCCAGGATCTCCCGCGTGCCATCGGGCAGCACGCCCAGCGCGAGGTACACCGCCTTGTTGCGC
The DNA here is from genome assembly GCF_001319805.1 of Burkholderia sp. E168m22. NCBI lineage: Bacteria > Pseudomonadati > Pseudomonadota > Betaproteobacteria > Burkholderiales > Burkholderiaceae > Burkholderia > Burkholderia sp. E168m22. The sequence continues at coordinate 50,707 of NZ_BBSK01000013.1, read as the reverse complement.
ACGACGGCGTCTTCGCGAATCTTGACCCGCAGTGCGTCGAAAAACACGACCGGATACATTGGCTCGAGCGGCCGGGCCTGCCAGGCGGTTACTTCGGCCATGACCTCGTCGGTGACCGAGCTGATGAAGTCGGGCGAGACCTCAGTACCGTACTGTTCCAGCAGGAAGCCTTGGATCTCGCGTACGGTCACGCCTCGGGCATACATGGCGACGATCTTGTCGTCGAAGCCCGTGAAGCGCCGTTCGTGCTTGGGAATCAGGATGGGTTCGAAGCTGCCATCGCGGTCACGCGGCACCTCGATACGGATCGGACCGTCTTCGGTCAGAACCGTCTTGGCCCCTTTGCCGTTGCGCTGATTCGTGGCGTTGGACGGCTTGGCAGCACCGGGTGGGTAGCCGAGATGATGGCTCATCTCGCCGCCCAGTGCCCGTTCGATCAGCGCCTTCTTGAGCGCCAGCGTTGCGGCATTGATGGCTTCAGCCGTCATCGGACCGTTGCCGAACTGCTCAAGCAGCCCGGCCGGAATCGCCGGCAGAGCCGCCGGCTGGGCTTTCGGTTTGCGAGGCATAAACTCTCCTTGGGAGCATGTTATGCCTTAAACACAAAATTCCTGACAGGCCCAAAGGCGCTCGGATATCGCATGACCTCCCGGTGCCATCGCCAACAAAGTGGTCCGCACAAAAGTGTCCGCGCCAGTCAGGAATCCGGAGTGGTTCGAGCAATGGTTCTGACACCGCTGCCTACGCAACAGAGCGGTATACCGCCCCCTAGCTCCGTCCTCGCTTCGCTCGGCCGACAGGTCCATCCCCACCAATTCCGACTTCACCTCCCTCGCAAGGGACCCGCCGTACTTTCAATTAACGGAATTCGCTGCTTTGCCCCGCGAGAAAAATGCGGGGCGCAAACATATCGTCGTCACGAAAAATCAATCGTCAAACGATCGGTCACTCAAAGGGGGAACACAGAAAAAGTGCCTGGCTGCCGACATCTGATGGAGGAAGCACGAACGTAACCACCCGCCCTGAAGTACCTTGCAGCCGAGCGCAGCGAGGATGGAGCTAGCGGACGGTATACCACTCCGCGGGGTAGCGAGTGGTGTCAGAACCATTGCTCGAACCACTCCGGATTCCTGACTGGCGCGGACACTTTTGTGCGGACCACTCGGGGCGCCATGGCACCGGTAAGTCATGCGATATCCGAGCGCCTTTCTTTTGGTTACTTTTCTTTGGCAAGACAAAGAAAAGTGACCGCTGCCCCGCGCAGGGGCGACGCTAATAGACCGACACGATCACAGGTGCTTCACGCCAACCGCGAGCAAACCACCAAACAAACCAAACCCAAACCTCAATCTTTCCCGCGCTCGACGAGCGCCCCACCCCGAGGCTCACTGCCCCCGCCGGTCTGCTTCTCGAGCCACGCTCTTCGATCCTCCCGAGGCGTAACCCCAAACCTTTCGCGGTAAGCGTTGGAGAAGTGCGCAGCAGAAGAGAACCCACAAGCGAGAGAAACCTGAACAACCGACTTGCTGGTCCGCTGCAACTGCGTCCGAGCCTTGAGCAACCGAAGATTGAGGTAATACTTGGAGGGCATCGCCCCGAGATACTGCCGAAAGAGCCGCTCCAACTGTCGGCGCGAAACGCCGACCAATCCGGCGATCTCATCGGTAGTAAGCGGATCCTCGACATTGGCTTCCATCAAGAGCAACGCGTCATTCAACCGAGGATGCCGCTCCCCCGGAGCAGTAACAAAAGGAATCCTCTGCCGCTCCTCGCCGCTGCGCAGTGTGCCGGCTCCCAGCGCATCGGCAATCCGCTCCGCGAGATCCGCCCCATGTTCCCGGCCAATCATGGCCAGCATGAAATCGACGGTCGCCTGCCCACCGGCACAGGTCGCCCGATCGCGATCGATCTCGAAGATCTGCTGCGTGACGATCGACCGCTCGAACTGCTCGGCGAACTGCTGATACGTCTCCCAGTTCACGCTCACGCGATACCCGGAAAGCTGGCCCGCCATCGCGAGCCACCACACGCCGTGGTGAATACCCGTCACGACCGGCGTACGCTGCCCGACCCGCGCGAGACTCGCGAGAAACAACCGGTAATCGGCAAACTGCTGAAACCGTTCGGACACGACGATCAACCAGTCGCACGCGATCGCATCGTTGAACGCCGCATCGGCATGCCACTGCGCGCCGCCCGCGAGCGGCACCGGCCGCCCGTCCCACGAACACACCTGCCAGCGGTACAGGAGCCGCCCGTCGATCTCGTTCGCGAGATTCAGCGCATCGACGATCGGCCCCACGCCCGACATCGACACGGGCGGCAATGCAACGATCGCCACCTGCGTCGTGCGGGTGGCGCCTGCGGGACGAGACACCGGTACCACGGTTGAAACCTGCCCTGTCGCGTTACTTGAGGCTGCCCGACAGGAACTGCTTGAGCCGCTCGCTCTGCGGGCGCACCAGCACTTCCTTCGGATCGCCCTCTTCCTCGGTCCGCCCCTGATGCAGGAACATCACGTGGTTCGACACGTTGCGCGCGAAGCCCATCTCGTGCGTGACGACGATCATCGTGCGGCCTTCCTCGGCCAGCTTCTGCATCACCTTCAGCACTTCGCCCACCAGTTCCGGATCGAGCGCGGAGGTCGGCTCGTCGAACAGCATCACGTCCGGATGCATCGCCAGCGCACGGGCGATCGCCACGCGCTGCTGCTGGCCGCCCGACAGATGCGACGGATACTGCTTCTCGACGCGCGGCGGCAAACCGACCTTCTCGAGATACTCGCGTGCACGCTCCTCGGCTTCCTTCTTCGAAATGCCGAGCACGTGCACGGGCGCTTCCATCACGTTCTCGAGCACGTTCATGTGCGCCCACAGGTTGAAGTGCTGGAACACCATCGCAAGCTTCGTGCGAATGCGCTGCAACTGCTTGTGATCGGCGACTTCGAGCGCGCCGGCGCGATCGGTCTTGGTGCGCACGGCCTCGCCGTCGACGACGATCTGCCCCGCATTCGGCCGCTCGAGAAAATTGATGCAGCGCAGGAACGTGCTCTTGCCCGAGCCGCTCGCGCCGATGATGCTGATGACGTCACCAGCCTTCGCGTTCAGCGACACGCCCTTGAGCACCTCGTTGTCGCCATAGCGCTTGTGAATGTCGACCGCGGCCAGCTTGACGGAAGCGGACGCGCTCGTTTGGGTGATCTCGGCCAACTGGCTCTCCTCGAAGTAATTCAATGACGGGCGGCCGCGAGGTACGCGAGCCAGTGGCGCTCCGCGCGGCGAAACGCCGCGACGAGTGCGAACGATACCGCAAGATAGATCAGCGCGGCGATTCCGAACGACTGGAACGCCATGTAGGTCGCGGAATTGGCGTCGCGCGCGACCTTCAGGATGTCCGGCACGGTCGCGGTGAACGCGACCGTCGTCGCGTGCAGCATCAGGATCACCTCGTTGCTGTACAGCGGCAGCGCGCGACGCAGCGCCGACGGCAGGATCACGCGGCGGTACATCGTGAACGGCGACATCCCGTACGCGCGCGCCGCCTCGACCTCGCCGTGCGGAATCGCGCGGATCGCACCGGCGAAGATCTCGGTGGTGTACGCGCAGGTGTTCAGCGCGAACGCAAGAATCGCGCAGTTGAAACCGCTGCGGAAGAACGCGTCGAGCAGCGAGTGCGAACGCACGAACTCGAGGCTGTACATGCCCGTGTACATCAGCAGCAACTGCACGTAGAGCGGCGTGCCGCGGAACACGTACGTGTAGAACCGCACGGGCATCGACACCCACTTGTTCCTCGACACGCGCGCGACCGCGAGCGGCACCGCGCACACGAAGCCGAGCGAAATCGATGCGACGAGCAGCCACAGCGTCACCGCGAGGCCAGACAGGCGCTGGCCGTCCCAGAAAAGGAACGCCTTGCCGAATTCCTGGAGGATCTCGATCATAGTTCTGCGTGCCGCACGCCCATGGAATAACGCTTCTCGAGCTGGATCAGCACGAGGTTGGAGACGGTCGTGATCGCGAGATAGATCAGCGCCGCGACGAGGATGAAGAAGAACATGTTGAACGTGCTCTTGCCGGCGTCCTGCGCGGCCTTCACGACGTCCGCGAGACCGATGATCGACACCAGCGCGGTCGCCTTCACGAGCACCTGCCAGTTGTTGCCGATGCCCGGCAGTGCGAAGCGCATCATCTGCGGAAACATGATCCGCACGAACACACGCGCGCCGCTCATCCCGTAAGCCGAGCCGGCTTCGAGCTGGCCGCGCGGCACCGACAGGAACGCGCCGCGAAACGTCTCGGTGAAGTACGCGCCGTAGATGAAGCCAAGCGTCAGCACGCCGGCCACGAACGGATCGATGTCGATCTGGTTCCAGCCGACGAGGTCGGTGAACTGGTTCAGCCAGATCTGGATGCTGTAGAACAGCAGCAGCATCAGCACGAGATCGGGCACCGAGCGGATCAGCGTCGTATAACCGGTCGCGATCGCTCGCAGCACCCGGTTGTGCGACAGCTTCGCCACCGCGCCGATCAGCCCCAGCGCCACCGCAGTGGCGAGCGACAGCACCGACAGCTCGATGGTCTGCACGGTGCCGGCCCAGAGGACGGGACCAAAGCCGTAAAGGAACACGCGCGTCTCCAGAGTTGAATGAATGCCGACGCGACAGCCTGTCCCGCGCCGGGGTGACGCGGATAGTCGCAAGCGAAATTGATTGCCTCAAATCACCGTGCGCGCGATTGCTGCGTCGCAACAATTCGTCCCACCATTTCTGCGCACGGCCTACACCGCTGTTTCAAAAGGAAAAAACCCGCTTCCTGACAGTCGGATGACGCGCCGGGAAGCGGGTTTTTTGCAATTTTCCGGTCGCTTTTTCGATATAGCGCCGGGCTGGCCGTCCGGCCGAATGGGCAGGTCCAGGCCCACGCCACACAATCGCTCGCTCATGCCCGCGACGCGCTGCGCGACTGGCTGAAGAAACGCCGCGCGTGAACGTCAGCGCCCTTTCAGGATGTCGGAGCGCGAGGTCGTATAAACGAGCCCGTCCGGGCCGAAATGGACGTTGAAGAACGCGTCAGTGTTGACGCCGTCCTCGAGCCAGCGCCAGCTCCAGACCGTCTCGGGCTTCAGCGGATATTGCGCAATGTCGCCGGGCTTGCCGAGCAGCCGCCGCACCTCGTCCTCGTCCATCCCCGGGCGCACTTTCGCGAAATTCTCGGCGGTCAGCACCTGCGTCGCGCCCGTGTAGCGCCCGTTCGCATCGAGATCGACGAACCACGTCTGGTTGCCCATCGGGCCGCGCGGATACTCGAGACGCTTCGAGCCGTCGGTGAACGTGCGCTCGGTCTCGGGCTTGCCCATCGTGCCGCGCACGTCGGCCTCGGTCGATTCGCCGACCTTCAGCCCTTTCAGCAACAGCGGCGCGGGCTTGATCGCGTTGAAGAAGTCCCTGATACGTTGCACGTCGAGATGGCCTTGGTCGTCGCAACCGGTCAGCGCCAGCGCAGCGGCCAGCATCGTCACGGAAAGCAGCCGGAAACGAAAAATCATCGGAAGAGTTGCGCGTCGAGAAAACACGCGGCAAGGATACCCGCGCGACGCCAAAAGCGCGAGACGGGCCGTGCAGCCCGTCCCGTGTTCAATGCGTCGTTTCGGTTTCGGTCCGGGTTTCGGACGCCCGGTTCGCCGGCGGCGCCGTACGCGGCCCGGCCAGCGGTGCGCCCAGCCGGCGGCGCGTGCGCACCAGTTCGGCAAGCTGCCACGAGCCGAGCGCGAGGCAGCCGAACAGCACCTCGCGCCCACGCTTGACCACCGCGAGCGACAGCGCCGTCTCGCGATCGACGCCGAACATCTGCGCGAGCAGCACGACGGTCGCTTCCTGCACGCCAAGCCCGCCCGGCACCATGAACGCCGCATGCCGCACCGCCTGCGTCATCGCCTCGATCGCGATCGCGCCGCCGATCGACACCGGATGGCCGAGCAACGCAAGCGCCCAGTAGATCTCGAGCACACCGAGCACGTAGCCGGCCAGTTGCCAGAAGAAGGCGCTGAACAGCAGGCCCGTGCGCGACATCAGCGAATCGATGTCGGCGTCGAGCCGGCGGCCGTCGACGCCCTGCAGCAGCCGGTGCGAATCGCCGAGCAGGCGGCCCGCGAAACGCTCGATCGCATGGAAGATGCCGCCGCGCCGCATCAGCACCACGCCGAGCACCGGCAACGGCAGCGTCAGCAGCAGCGCGAGGGCGATCGTGCCGCCGCCCATGTTGTCGGTCGTCGCGAGCAGCAGCACGAGGCCGAGCGCCGCGAACGCATACTGGACGACGATCGTCACAAGCACCTCGACGATCACCGACGCGGTCACGCGGCTCGCGTCGGGCACCTGCCAGCGCGCGAGCCGGATGCCGACGATCTCGCCGCCGATCCCCACCACGGGCAGCAGCCGGTTCACGGCCTCGCGCACGGTCGCGATCCACCACAGGAACGGCAGCGAACTGCGCCGGTCGAGCAGCTGGTGCCAGGCATACGCATCGAGCAGCAGCGGCAGCGCGTGGAACGGCACGAGCCACAGCAGCGCATAGCCGGCGCGCGCGAGCATCTGCGACACGTCGCCGACGCCTTCGTGCAGCCCCAGCGCGAGCAGGATGCCGATGCCGATCGGCCAGCCGAGCCACTTGATCCACTTGCTCATGACGGCTGCGCTCCCGGTGCGCGCGACGCGTGCGCGCCGCGTCGGGCCGCAGGCTCGCCGAATACATCGGCAAAGCCGCCGGTCGCGACGCCCGCCGCCTTCAGCGCGGCCGCGACGCGCGGCGACAGCAGCGCATCCAGTTCGTCGACCGGCCGGTAGCCGGCCATCGTCGGCGTGATCGGTCCGTCGCCGGCCTCGGCCGGATGGCAGTAGATCTCGCCGACACCCGACGGCAGCTTCGCGAGCGCATCGAGCAGCACGGCCTCGTCCATCGCGCCCGTGTGCTCGATGCCAACCACGTAGTCGTTGTGCGCGAGCCCCGCGCGGTCGAGCCGCGCGCGCACCAGCGCGATCCACGGCTTGAGCAGCGCCGGCGCGCTCGTTTCGTACGGCAGCCGCACCGCGCGCAGCCCGTAGTCGCGGCCGATCTCGATGATCATCGACAGCACGGTCGGATGCAGGTGGAAATGCTTGTGCGCGTTCACGTGGTCGAGCGGCAGGCCGCTCGCCGCGAACGCGTCGAACTGCGCGCGGATCTCGCGGCGCAACTGTGCGCGCACGTGCGGCAGGAAGAAGAAGCGACAGCCGTCCTTCGCCATCGCGTCGCCGAAGCGCCCGTCGGGCCCGACGAGCGCGGGAATCTCATGCGCGGGCAGCGTGGCCGGCCCGTCCGCGAGCACCAGATGCAGGCCGACCGCGAGCGACGGCAGCCGCCGGGCGCGTTCGATCGCATCCTGCGCGGCGGGGGCGCCGACCATCAGGCTGGCGGCGTTCAGCACGCCGTCGCGGTGCGCGCGCTCGACCGCCGCGTTGACGCGCGGGTGCAGCCCGAAGTCGTCCGCGGTGAAGATCAGCGCCCGCGCCGCCCGCTGCGTCGTCACGGATTACGCCTCGTGCGCGCGCAGGAAGCGGAAGAACTCGACGCCTTCGCGCAGGCGACGCTTCATCATGTCCCAGCTCGTCAGCATCTCGCGCACGATTTCCCAGATCTTCGACGGACGGAAGTAGAACTGGCGATAGAACTGCTCGAGATGGTGATAGATCTCGTCGCGCGACAGGTGCGCATAGCCGATCGCCGCAAGCTGCACGCCTTCCTTGCTGACCAGGTTGATGGTCTTGTTCTCTTCCATCCAGCCGTTTTCCACGGCCTGCTTGTACAGCGTCGTGCCCGGATACGGCGCGGCGAGCGACACCTGGATCGTGTGCGGATTGATTTCCTTCGCGTACTCGATCGTCTTCTTGATGGTTTCCTGCGTCTCGCCCGGCAGGCCGAGGATGAAGGTGCCGTGGATCTTGATGCCGAGCTTCTTGCAGTCCGCGCTGAAGCGGCGCGCGAAATCGGTGCGCACGCCCTTCTTGATGTTCACGAGGATCTGGTCGTCGCCCGATTCGAAGCCGACCAGCAACAGGCGCAGGCCGTTTTCCTTCATGATCTTCAGCGACTTGTACGGCACGTTGGCCTTCGCGTTGCACGACCACGTGATGCCGAGCTTGCCCAGGCCGATGGCGATGGCTTCGGCGCGCGGCAGGTCGTCGGTGAAGGTGTCGTCGTCGAACATCAGTTCCTTCACTTCCGGCATGTTGTCGCGAATCCACTTCGCTTCCGCGAGCACGTTCTCGACCGAGCGCGTGCGGTAGCGATGGCCGCTGACCGTCTGCGGCCACAGGCAGAACGTGCAGCGCGACTTGCAGCCGCGGCCCGTGTAGATCGACACGTACGGGTAGTTCAGGTAGCCGATGAAGTAGTTGTCGATCTTCAGGTCGCGCTTGTAGACGGGCGCGACGAACGGCAGTTCGTCCATGTTCTCGAGGATCGGACGCGCTTCGTTGTGCTCGATCGAGCCGTCCTTCGCGCGCCAGCTCAAGCCCTTGATCTCGGGGAACGGCTTGCCTTCGGCGAGCTCCTTGCAGGTGTAGTCGAATTCCTCGCGGCACACGAAGTCGATCGCCTCGCTCGCCGTGAGCGAGTTGTGCGGATCGACCATCACCTTCGCGCCGACCATGCCGACCAGCATCGACGGCTTCATCTTTTTCAGATCCTGCGCGAACATCGCGTCGGTCGGGAACGACGGCGTGCTCGTGTGGATGATCACGAGATCGTAGTCGTTGGCGATCTTCAGCGTTTCCTCGACCGACAGGCCGTCGGCCGGCGCATCGACGACGCGGCTGCCCGGCACGAGCGCGGCCGGCTGCGCGAGCCAGGTCGGATACCAGAAGGAACGGATTTCGCGCTTCGCCTGATAGCGCGAGCCGGCTCCGCCGTCGAAGCCGTCATACGAAGGGGCCTGCAAGAACAGCGTTTTCATGAATGCTCCGGTAGCCTGCATAGTTTGTTTCGTTACAACGATTCAGTCAAAAAACCGCGGGCCGCCATGCCGGCGCCCGCCTCTCTGTCATGTCGCGCCGCGCGGCTTCGCCGTGCGACGCGTCTCGGCCCGCGGGCCGGGTTCGATCGACGGCCCTAGCGGCCGTCCACTGCTTCCACGGCCGCCGTCGCGCGTTCGCCGCCGACGACCGTCATCCTGGCGCCGCGCCACACGACGTGTGTGCCGAACACGGCCGCGAGCCACTCGAGCGCGAGCAGCGTGTCGCGCACCGCGACGAGCGGCAGGTCGCGCCAGAACGCGCGCCAGCCGTCCTCGCCGCGCGCATGCAGCACGAGCCGGCCGAATGCGCCGACCGCGGCCGCCCCGCCCGCCAGCGTGCCGGCGAAGGTGCCGTCGAGGCGCAGTGCGAGCGCCGCGCCGATCGCGAGCCACGGCACGGTAAACGTAATGAACAGGAACGCGAAGCCGGCCGGGTTCAGCGAACGGATCGTGCGCAGCCAGCGCGTCTCGCGGTGCCACAGCGGCCCGAACGACGGTTCGATCACGTCGGTCGCGACCTCGACCTCCGACAGCACGGTGCGCCGCCCGAGGCGACGCGGCAGTTCGGCCAGCCAGAAATCGTCGGCCAGTTCGTCCTTCAGCGCGACGAGCCCGCCGATCCGGTCGAGCGTGTCGCGCGTGAGCGCGAGCGTCGCGCCGAAGCCGAAGCGGCTCGAGCGGCCGAGGTGCGTGATGCGCACCGACGGCGCGAACCACGCGTCGACGAACTGCGCGCCGATCCGCGTCCAGAAGCCGCCGACGCTGCGCGCATGATACAGGCACGTGACGACCCCCACCGACGGGTCCGCCAGTGGCGCCGTGACACGCTCCAGATAGTCGGGCTGCACCGCGATGTCGCTGTCCGCGATCACGATGCGGCCGTATTTCGCGCGCTCGGCGAGATTGATCAGGTTGCTGACCTTCAGGTTTTTGCCATGCACGCGCGCGTCGATCACGAGCGTGATGTCGCACTCCGGGTGATCGGCGCGCAGCCGCTCGACGACGGCGATGGCCGGATCGGCCGACGATGCGACGCCGAACAGCACCTCGTAGCGAGGATGGCGTTGCGTGCAGAAGGTCGCGAGGTTTTCATACAGGTGCGGCTCCGCGCCGCACAGCGGCTTCAGCACACTGACCGGCTCGAAGCCGTCGCGCAACGCGGTGCGCGGCGTGCGCGGCCGCGGCGCGAAGGCCGCGACGACCGCGTAGCCGGCTGCGGCCAGCGTGAAGACGATCAGCAGCCAGTCGAGCAGCGTTGCGGCGGGCGTCATGCGCGAGGCCTCCCGGCGAACGGGGCGCCATGGCAAACGCTTGAGCGTGATTGAGCGTGATGCGGTATTCCGACAACGACGAACGCGGGCACGACCCGACTCCTTGTTCCAGCACCGTCTGTAATGGGGGAGGCACGACCCGTCGTTCGGGTGCGGCCATGCCCGGCTTCGCGTGGCGTATCCCCGCGCAGCGCCCGGACGGCATGCGGGAAGACTCGAATGGCTCCATCGGCACAAGATGGGCAGGCGCCGGATTTTAGCAGTCCGCGGCCCCCCGCGCGCGGCGCTTCGAGAAACGGACTAGTGCAATTCCGGCAAAGCTGAGCGGTCGACGGACCTGATCGGCCCGGCCACGTTCACGTTAGCGTAAGTACTTTGCAGGCGTATTGCAGTCTTTAAAATCAAACGTTTCGTGCAAATTTGTATGTCGATGCGGTTTCACTTCCAATCGCCGTAAAGTTTGGTAATTAATCAGCGATTAGCTTGATTTTTGCAACGATCGTCGCAAGCAACCCTGCCCCCCTGTAAGGCGCATGGGTATCCGCGCGCCGCCAGCACGTTCCGGAACCCTTTGGCAAAATCCTTGGCATTTGTTGCGTCAGCGCATCACCACGCCACCCCGTTTCGAAGGTCTTCCGATGACACCGTTTTCCGTACTCGATCTCGCCCCCATTCCGGCCGGCGCCGACGCCTCGCAGGCGTTCCGTAACACCGTCGATCTCGCGCAGCATGCGGAACGCTGGGGCTACCAGCGCTACTGGCTGGCCGAGCATCACAACATGCCGGGGATCGCGAGTGCGGCCACCGCCGTCGTGATCGGCCACGTCGCGGGTGCCACCCGGACGATCCGGGTCGGCTCGGGCGGCATCATGCTGCCGAACCATGCGCCGCTCGTGATCGCCGAACAGTTCGGCACGCTCGCGTCGCTGTATCCGGGGCGCATCGACCTCGGCCTCGGCCGCGCGCCCGGCACCGACCAGACCACGTCGCGCGCGCTGCGCCGCGACCTGATCGGCAGTGCCGATTCGTTTCCGGACGACGTCGCGGAGCTGCAGCGCTACTTCGCGGAGCCGGTACCGGGCCAGCGCGTGCGGGCGGTGCCCGGCGCGGGGCTCGACGTCCCGGTGTGGCTGCTCGGTTCGAGCCTGTTCAGCGCGCAGCTCGCGGCGATGCTCGGGCTGCCGTTCGCGTTCGCGTCGCATTTCGCGCCGGACTATTTGATGCGGGCGCTCGAGATCTATCGCGCGCAATACCGGCCGTCGGCCGCGTGGCCGAAACCGCATGCGATGGTGGGCGTCAACGTGTTCGCGGCCGAGACCGACGACGAGGCGCGGCGCCTGTTCACGTCGCTGCAGCAGCAGTTCATCAACCTGCGGCGCGGCACGCCGGGCAAGCTGCCGCCGCCCGTCGACGTGCTCGAGGCGAACGAACTCGAGCTCGCGACCGTCGCGCATTCGCTGTCGTTCGCGGCGGTCGGCTCGCGCGATACGGTGCGCGACAAGCTGCGCGACCGCATCGCGCAGACGGGCGCCGACGAGCTGATCATCACCGCGCAGATCTACGATCATGCCGCGCGGCTGCGCTCGTTCGAACTGACCGCGCAGATCCGCGACGAGCTCGCGAACGAGGCTCGCTGACCGCACGACCGCGCGCGGCCTGCCGTCTGCCCCGCGTCACTGCGGGTGCACGGCCTCCAGCCCGTCGAGCAGCGCCTTGTGGAACGCGTCCGGGTCCTGGATCTGCGGCGCGTGTCCGAGCGCCGGAAATTCGACGAGCTGCGCGCCGGGAATCGCGGCCTGCGTGCGCTTCGCGAGCTCAGGATAGCGGCCGAGCTTCGCGTGCACGTCGGGCGGGGCGACGTCCTTGCCGATCGCGGTCGTATCCTTGTCGCCGATCATCAGCAGCGTCGGCACGCGAATCGCGCCGAATTCGTAGACCACGGGCTGCGTGAGAATCATGTCGTAGATCAGCGCGGAATTCCACGCGACCGCGTCGCGGCCAGCGCCGCGATACATCCCGGCGAGCATCTGCACCCAGCGCTCGTACGACGGCGCCCACTTGCCCGCGTAGTAGGTCGACTGCTCGTAGCGGCGGATGCCGTCGGCGTTGGTCTTCAGTTCGCGCGCATACCAGTAGTCGACCGACAGCGGCGGCACGCCGAGCGCCTTCCAGTCCTCGAGGCCGATCGGATTCACGAGCACGAGCTGGTCGGTCGCCTTCGGATACATCAGCGCATAGCGGATCGCGAGCATCCCGCCCGTCGAGTGGCCGATGATCGTCGCCGACTTCACGCCGACCGATTCGAGCAGCGCGTGCGTGTTGCGTGCGAGTTGCTGGAAGCTGTACTGGTAGCGCTCGGGCTTCGACGACTTGCAGAAGCCGATCTGGTCCGGCGCGATCACGCGATAGCCGGCGCGGCTCAGCACACCGATCGTGTCCTCCCAGGTCGCCGCGCAGAAATTCTTGCCGTGCAGCAGCACGACGGTGCGGCCGTTCGGGTGCGCGGGCTGCACGTCGAGGTACGCCATCTCGAGGGTTTCGCGCTGCGACACGAACGCGTACTCGTGCACGGGCGCCGGATACGCGAATCCTTCCAGGCGCGGGCCGTAAGCGGGCCCGTCGTTGGCGGCGGGCGTGGCGGCAACGGCCGCAACCGGCATCGCGCACGCGGCGGCGGCACTCGCGCCGAGCACGGCGGCACGTGCGACGGACAACATCTTGCAAATCGAAAGCATGGCGATCACGGTGATTGGGGACGCGCGCGGGCAGCCGGGCCGCAGCGGGGCTGTCTCGCGCCCCGCGATTCTACGCGGTCGCGTGACGACGGCGCGCAACACTCCGGGGCCACGCGACTTCCGCGCGGTTGACGAACTCGGGTATCGTGTGACGTGACCCTGAAACGCGTGCAGGCGAATTCCCATGAAAAACGTCCTCAGCATTCAGTCGCACGTCATTTACGGCCATGCCGGCAACAGCGCGGCCGTGTTCCCGATGCAGCGTCTCGGCATCAACGTCTGGCCGCTCAACACCGTCCAGTTGTCGAATCACATGCAGTACGGCCACTGGGCCGGCAGCGCGATCGACGCCGCGAAGATGGAACAGCTCGTCGACGGCATCGCCGCCATCGGCGTGCTCAAGCGGTGCGACGCGGTGCTCTCCGGCTTCCTCGGCTCGCCGCCGCAGGCGCGCGCGGCGGTCGAGATCGTGCGCACGGTGAAGGCGATGAATCCGAACGCGTGGTACTTCTGCGATCCGGCAATGGGCCAGACGGGCGGCATCCGGCCCGAGCCCGGCGTCGAGGAATTCATTGTCCAGGAGGTGCCCGCGCTCGCGGACGGCATGTCGCCGAACCACACCGAACTGCAGAAGCTCGCCGGGCGGCGCATCGAGACCGTCGCCGAAGCCGTCGACGCATGCCGCGCGCTGATCCGCCGCGGCCCGCAGATCATCCTCGTCAAGCACCTGCACGACCGCAACAGTCCGGCCGACCGTTTCAACATGCTCGCCGTCACCGAGACCGAAGCGTGGATCGGCCAGCGGCCGCTGTATGCGTTTCCGCGCCACCCGGTCGGCGTCGGCGACCTGACCAGCGCGATCTTCGTCGCGTGCCGGCTGCGCGGCGACTCGGTGCGCGCCGCGTTCGAGCACACGCTCGCGGCCGTGCACGCGGTCGTGAAGGCCACCTACGACGCGCGACGCTACGAGCTCGAACTCGTCGCCGCGCAGGACGAGATCGCCCGCCCGAGCGAATGGTTCGGCGCGTGGGTGACCGACGCCTGACGCGTCGGCACTGCCCTGCGCTGCTCCAGCGCGCCGCTGTCCCGCTGTCCCGCTGTCCCGCTGTCCCGCTGTCCCGTTGCAGCCGACCTGCTGACGCCGCATCCCGATGCCGGTCCGCTGCCCGTGCAAACGTTTCCGGACTTCACATGAATGACACCGATTCCTCGCTATGCTCGCGGCGGCACGCACCAACGCAGCCGCATCCTGCGACCCGGTGTGCGCCGTTCCCGCAGGTCCCGCCAACCGGCTCCCTCTTTACCCCACGATAACGACCATGACCCGATCGAACCGTCGTGACTTCCTGCGCGTCGCCGCCGGCACTGCCGGCGCCGCCGCGCTGAACCTGTTTCCGCCCGTGATCCGGGATGCGCTCGCGATTCCCGCGAACCGCCGCACCGGCACGATCCGCGACATCGAACACATCGTGATCCTGATGCAGGAAAACCGCTCGTTCGACCACTACTTCGGCACGATGCGCGGTGTCCGCGGCTTCGGTGACCCGCGCCCGTTGCGCCTCGCGAACGGCAAGTCGGTGTTTCACCAGCCGGTCGGCCCGGCCGAACTGCTGCCGTTCCACCCGGGCGCCGACAAGCTCGGCCTGCAGTTCCTGCAGGACCTGCCGCACGGCTGGCAGGACATGCACGCCGCCTGGAACAAGGGCCGCTACGACCAGTGGGTGCCGAACAAGGGCACCACGACGATGGCGTACCTGAAGCGCGACGACATCCCGTTCCACTACCAGCTCGCCGACGCGTTCACGATCTGCGACGCGTACCACTGCGCGATCCCGAGCTCGACCGACCCGAACCGCTACTACATGTGGACGGGCTACGTCGGCAACGACGGCACGGGCGGCGGGCCGGTGCTCGGCAACGAGGAAAAGGGCTACGGCTGGACGACCTATCCGGAAGTGCTCGAACAGGCCGGCGTGTCGTGGAAGATCTACCAGGACGTCGGCACGGGGCTCGACGCGAACGGCTCGTGGGGCTGGACGCAAAACCCGTACATCGGCAACTACGGCGACAACTCGCTGCTCTACTTCAACCAGTACCGCACCGCGCTGCCCGGCACGCCGCTGTACGACAAGGCGCGCACCGGCACCAACATCAGCGCCGGCGGCACGCTGTTCGACGTGCTGCAGCAGGACGTGAAGAACGGCACGCTGCCGCAGGTGTCGTGGATCTGCGCGCCCGAAGCGTATTCCGAGCACCCGAACTGGCCGGCGAACTACGGCGCGTGGTACATCGAGCAGGTGCTGAAGGTGCTGGTGTCGAATCCCGACGTGTGGAGCAAGACCGCGCTGTTCATTACGTACGACGAAAACGACGGCTTCTTCGATCACGTGCCGCCGCCGTTCGCGCCGCAGTCGCGCGAGAACGGGCTGTCGACGGTCGCGACGACCAACGAGGTGTTCGCCGGCGACGCGTCGCACATGGCCGGCCCGTACGGGCTCGGGCCGCGCGTGCCGATGCTGGTCGTGTCGCCGTGGACCAAGGGCGGCTGGGTCTGCTCGCAGACCTTCGATCACACGTCGCTGCTGCAATTCATCGAGGCGCGCTTCGGCGCGCAGTATCCGGTCACGGCCGCCAACGTGTCGCCGTGGCGCCGCGCGGTGTGCGGCGACCTGACGTCGGCGTTCGAGTTCGCGACCGCGGACGCCGCATGGCCGACGCTGCCCGACACCAGCGGCTACGCGCCGCCCGACCGCGTGCGCCATCCCGACTACATCCCGGTGCCGCCGGTGCTGCAGAAGCTGCCGAAACAGGAAGCCGGGCTGCGTCCGGCGCGCGCGCTGCCGTACGAGCTGTTCGTGCACGGCCGCGTCGAAGCCGCCAACGGCCAGTTCCGGCTGACCTTCGCGAACACGGGCCGGGCGGGCGCCGCGTTCCAGGTCCAGTCGCGCAACCGCGTCGACGGCCCGTGGGCGTACACGGTCGAAGCCGGCAAACGTATCGCCGATACGTGGAGCGCCGCCGCATCGCTCGGCCTGTACGACCTCGACGTATACGGCCCGAACGGCTTCTACTGCCATTTCCGCGGCCCGTTCGCGACCGGCGTCGGCAGCGCGAACGTGAACCCCGAGGTGATCTACGGCTACGACGTCGCGAACGGCAACATCACGCTGCGCCTGATGAACCGCGGCCACAAGGCCGTGCGGCTCAAGGTCACGAACGCGTACGGCCACGGTCACGCGCGCACGTTCGACCTCGCGCCGGGCGCGCACGTCGACGATTACTGGGACCTGCGCGGCAGCCACGGCTGGTACGACCTCACCGTCAGCGACGGTCGCCTGCTCGGCTTCCTGCGCCGCTTCGCCGGCCACGTCGAAACGGGCCGCCCGAGCACCAGCGACCCGCTGATCCGCACGACCGCGTCGCACGACGACGCCGAAGCCGCGTCGGACGCCCTGTCCGACTGACGTCGACCCACGCGCGGCGCGGCCCTTCTGACGGGCCGCGCCGCGTTTTTGCCCGCACCGCCCCTCTTCTCTGCGCCCGTTGCGTTCGCGACGGGAAACTCCCGATACCGGCCGCCCGCGCACGCGCGGAAGCTATGCGCAAATCCGCATCGAATGCGCGACAAATTTCCAAGACCCGCGCATATCGGCGACCTATATATCGAAGCAATCGGGGCTCTTCGCGGAGCCTGACGGGAGATGTTTCCGAGGATCACGATGCCGACCTCCCCGCCCGATTCCGAGAAGCGGTCGAACCGCCCGCCCGTCGCACGCGCCCGGCCCGCCCAGGCGCGCGCGGTACCCACTCGCCGGTGTCGAACAAGAGGAACAACATGAAATTCCGTCATTCCCTGCTGTCGGTGTCGATTGCATCCGCGCTTGCCCTTCTCTCGCAACAGGCTGCCCAGGCTGCCGACACAACCGACGTGAAGGTCGGCTTCGCCGCGCCGCTCACAGGCGTGAACGCCGGCTACGGCAAGGATCTGCAAAACGGCGTGCAGCTCGCGCTCGACGATGCGGCCGCGCAGAAGGTGCAGATCGCCGGCAAGCCCGCCCGCTTCAATCTCGTCGTGCAGGACGACCAGGCCGACCCGCGCATCGGCGTGCAGGCCGCGCAGGCGTTGGTCGACCAGAACGTGTCGGTCGTGGTCGGTCACTTCAATTCGGGGACGACGATTCCGGCGTCGGTGGTCTACGACAAGGCCGGCATTCCGGTGATCGACCCGGCCGCGACCAACCCGACGCTCACGTCGCGCGGGCTCGCGAACATGTTCATGGTGATCGCGACCGACGGCCAGAATGCCGGCAACGCGGGCAAGTACGCGGTCGAGGTGACGAAGGCGAAGCGCATCGCGATCATCGACGACCGCACCGCGTTCGGCCAAGGCGAGGCCGACGAATTCGAGAAGGCCGTGAAGGCCGCCGGCGGCACGATCATCGGTCGCGAGTTCACCAGCAACCAGGCGGTTGATTTCCGTGCGCAGATCACGAGCCTGAAGGCCAAGAATCCCGACCTGATCTTCTTTGGCGGCCTCGATTCGCTCGCCGCCAACTTCATCAAGCAAATGCGTCAGCTCGGGCTGAACGCGCAATTCGTCGGCGGCGGCGGCGTGAAGGACAACGAGTTCATCAAGATCGCGGGGCCGGCTGCCGAAGGCGCGATGGCGTGGGAATACGGTCAGCCGCTCGACGAGCTGCCGCAAGGGAAGGATTTCGAGGCGCGCTTCAAGAAGCGCTTCGGCGTCGACGTGTTGTCGTATGCGCAGTTCGGCTATGACGCGGCGTGGGCGGCCATCAAGGCGATGCAGGCGGCCGGTTCGACCGATCCGAAGGCCTATCGTCCGGCGCTGAAGAAAATCGACTTCCAAGGCGTGACCGGCCGCATCTCGTTCGCGAACGACGGCTCGCTGAAGAGCGGGATGTCGACGCTGTACCAGGTGAAAAACGGCGCGTGGAAGACGATCGTGACGAAGGGAGGCTGATCGGCGAGAGGGGCGGCCGGCGGCGGGAACGCCGTCTGGCCGCGGAGATCGAGGCGATTACGCCGCTCTCGTATGACGACTGATGTTAAAGCGATGCCAGCGGACCCGCGACCTCGCGAGCCCCGTGACGCAACGGTCAGCCCGCCTCGGCCTCGGCTGCCTCGTGCGCGCGGCGCAGGCGCTCGCGGCTGTTGGTGAGGTGCGTGCGCATCGCGGCGCGCGCCGCTTCCGGATCGTGGCGCGCGATCGCCTCGTAGATGTCCTCGTGCTCGTGGTTCAGCCGGCCGACGTAACGCTCGAGGTCGTCGCCGGCAAAGCGCGCCGAATTCACCCGCGTACGCGGAATGATCGACGTGCCCAGCTGCGTCATGATGTCGACGAAATAGCGGTTGCCGGTGGACTGCGCGATCTGCAGATGGAACTGGAAGTCGAGCTGCGCGGTGTCACGCCCGCCGCCCGCGCCCGTCGCGATCGCGTCGAGCGCGCGCCGCAGCGCCGCGAGGTCGGCATCGCTCGCGCGCTGCGCTGCCAGGCTCGCGCACTCGCTTTCGAGGCTGATACGCAGCTCCAGCACCGCGAGCACGTCGCGCAGCGTCGTGATCGTCGCGGGATCGATGCCGAGCGTCTGACGGCGCGACGGCTCCAGCACGAAGCTGCCGATGCCGTGGCGCGTCTCGACGAGGCCGCTCGCCTGCATCCGCGAGATCGCCTCGCGCACGACCGTGCGGCTCACGCCCTGCGCCGCCATGACTTCGGTTTCGGTCGGCAGCTTGTCGCCGGGCCGCAGCGTGCCGTTTTCGATCTGCGCGGTCAGCGCGTCGACGACATCTTGTGCGAGGCTGCGTGCGCGACGGCGCGGCGCTGCGGGAAGCGTAGGCACGGACATGTGGCCGGTTCCTTTTTGAATGATCGTAATGTGAGCCGAGGGTTTACGCGGGGTTTGAGCGAAAGCCGATGATTCATTATACTGCGTCACAAGTCATCCGACGACTGATGATCGGCACACGGATCTCCTGTCGACTCAGGTCGGCTGTTCAGTACCGCCCGGTCCCGTGCGTGACGATCGACCCGCGTTCGCGTTCTGCGCTCCGCCGGCCCGGTTGTCGCTTCCACCCCATTCGGGTTGCGTCGACATGCGGGGCTTGCGCGCCGCGCACGTCGGTTGTCGAATGATCGCACCTCCCGCCGCGCGCGGCAAAGCTTTTGCCGCACGGCACCGCCCACTCTTTCGCCATCGCCGCCCATGAACGCCGTCACTGCCTCGCCCTCCCACGACACGCCGCGCATCGTCGACCTGCAAGCGATTCCGGTCGCCGGCCACGACAGCATGCTGCTCAACCTGAGCGGCGCGCACGGCCCGTTCTTCACCCGCAACCTCGTGATCCTGAAGGACAGCGCGGGCCGCACGGGCGTCGGCGAAGTACCGGGCGGCGAAAGCATCCGCCGCACGCTCGACGACGCGCGCGCGCTCGTCGTCGGCCAGCCGGTCGGCAACTACCATGCGGTGCTCAACGACGTGCGGCGCACCTTCGCCGACCGCGACGCGAGCGGCCGCGGGCTGCAGACCTTCGACCTGCGCACGACGATCCACGCGGTCACCGCGCTCGAAGCCGCGCTGCTCGACCTGCTCGGCCAGCATCTCGGCGTGCCGGTCGCCGCGCTGCTCGGCGAAGGCCAGCAGCGCGAACGGGTCGAGATGCTCGGCTACCTGTTCTACATCGGCGACCGCACGAAGACCGCGCTCCCCTATCGCGACGGCCGCGGCGCGACCGACGACTGGACGCGCGTACGCGACGAAGCCGCACTGACGCCCGAAGCCGTCGTGCGGCTCGCCGAAGCCGCGCATGCGCGCTACGGCTTCAACGACTTCAAGCTGAAGGGCGGCGTATTCGAAGGGGCCAGCGAGATCGAAGCCGTGACGGCGCTCGCCGAGCGTTTCCCCGACGCGCGCGTGACGCTCGATCCGAACGGCGCATGGTCGCTCGACGAAGCCGTGCGGCTGTGCCGCGATCAGCATCACGTGCTCGCGTATGCGGAAGATCCGTGCGGTGCGGAGAACGGTTACTCGGGCCGCGAGGTGATGGCCGAATTCCGCCGCGCGACGGGGCTGCCGACGGCGACCAACATGATCGCGACCGACTGGCGGCAGATGGGCCATGCGGTGCAGTTGCACGCCGTCGACATCCCGCTCGCCGATCCGCACTTCTGGACCATGCAGGGGTCGGTGCGGGTCGCGCAGATGTGCCGCGACTGGGGCCTCACGTGGGGTTCGCATTCGAACAACCACTTCGACGTGTCTCTCGCGATGTTCACGCACGTCGCGGCCGCGGCGCCGGGCCAGGTCACCGCGATCGATACGCACTGGATCTGGCAGGACGGCGAACGGCTGACGCGCGAGCCGCTGAAGATCGAGAACGGGCTGGTGGACGTGCCGAAGCGGCCGGGGCTCGGCATCGACATCGACATGGATGCGGTCGCGCTCGCGCACGAGCTGTACAAGCAGCACGGCCTCGGCGCCCGCGACGACGCGGCGGCGATGCAGTACCTGATCCCGGGCTGGACGTTCAACAACAAGCGCCCGTGCCTCGTACGCTGAGCGTGGGAGGGACCGGGCGGCAAGGTCGCCCGGTCATGCGCGGCTGGGCGCCCCTGACCGGATGTGCCTAACCGGGCGCCCCTAACCGGGCGTCCCTATCCCCCGCGCCATCCCCAACGCGGCGAACAGTCAGACGATCTGCTTGAGCGCCGCGTCGAGCGCGAGCACCGCGACGCGGTCGCCTTCGGTCGTGAGCGGCGCGCGCATCACGATCTGCCGGTTGTGGCCGACAGCCGCCGGCGAATCCCACAGCAGCTCCACCTTCGGTCGATTGAACAGGCTGCCGCGGCGCGGCGGCACGACCGCCGGCTGCGCGCCCTGCTCGCCCGCGGCGGGCGCGGTGGGTGCGACCTGGCCGGGCCAGCGCACCGACAGTTCGCGCGCATCGTACTGACCGACCTTGCGGCTTTCCATCCAGACGATCGCGGTGCGCGTCAGCACGTCGAGCGAAATCGCATACCGGCCCACCGCGAAGCGGCGCGCGGCCACGTTGGTCCGCCACAGCGGCCGCGGCCGGCAGATCCAGACGATCGCCGCATAGAGCGCCGGCGCGGCGACGAGCCAGCCGTTGGTCGCCGTCACCGCGTGCAGGGCGCGGCGCCAGCCGGCCGCCCACGTGAACGCGCCGATCGACCACACGGCGAACAGGAAACCGATCAGCGCGAACGCGCGCAGCGCCTGGCGCAGCCACTGCGGCAACGGATGGAACGGCCGCTCGGCCCGGGCGGCGGCGCCCGGCAGCGCCAGCAGCAGGAAGATCAGGATGAGGTAGAGGAATGCCCACGGCGACGACACCATCGCCGACAGCGACGAGCGATAGCCCATCTGGGACATCGAGAACAGCCAGCGCGCGAGCAGCACGAGACCGATCGCGCGCAACGCGAAGATCACACCGGCGCCGGGGGCCGGCGCTGCGCGCGTGGTTTTCGTTCTCGCCAAGACTGCTCTCCTCTGGATATTCATACTGGGCCGGATTTCACGGCACGGCCATTATAGGGACATTACCGTCTGGACAGATGGCCGGATGGCGTGCCGGGCCGCTTCGAGGGCCGTTCGCGGCGCCGGGCGCGGCGAGAA
Organism: Burkholderia sp. E168m22; assembly: GCF_001319805.1. Classification (NCBI taxonomy): domain Bacteria; kingdom Pseudomonadati; phylum Pseudomonadota; class Betaproteobacteria; order Burkholderiales; family Burkholderiaceae; genus Burkholderia; species Burkholderia sp. E168m22. Next base: position 28,993 of record NZ_BBSK01000013.1, on the reverse strand, counting down.
TACAACACATCCGCGCCGCAGATGTGACAACGCCCCGCCGGAGAACCCGGACGGGGCGTCGTGACGGCCGCGCGCCGCCATGCGGCGGCGGCCCGCAATCAGCTTGCGTTGACTTCGCGGAGCACCGTGCGGCGCTTCTGGCGCAGCAGTTCCTCGTAGCCCTTCACGTAGTTCTGCGCCATCACCTTCGACGAGAAACGGGCTTCGAACGCGGCGCGAACCTTCTCGCGCGGCAGCGTATCGAGGCGCTTGAGCGCGGCGACGGCCGACAGTTCGTCTTCGACGACGAAGCCCGACACGCCGTTGTCAATCACTTCCGGCACCGAGCCGCGCTTGAACGCGATCACCGGCGTGCCGCAGGCCATCGCCTCGATCATCACCAGGCCGAAGGGCTCCGGCCAGTCGATCGGGAACAGCAGCGCATGCGCGTTGCCGAGGAATTCGGTCTTCTCCGACTCGCTGATTTCGCCGATGTACTCGACGTGCGGCAGCGCGAACAGCGGCTTGATCTTCTCTTCGTAGTACGCGCGGTCGGCCTTGTCGAGCTTCGCGGCGATCTTGATCGGCAGGCCGGCCTGCTCGGCGATGCGGATCGCCGTGTCGACGCGCTTTTCCGGCGAGATGCGGCCGAGGAACGCGAGGTAGCTCGGCTTCACGTTCGGGATCGGCGTCAGCAGGTTTTCCGGCAGGCCGTGATAGACGGTCGACAGCCAGTTCGCCTGCGGCAGCGGGATGCGCTGGTTGTCGGAGATCGACACGACCGGCACGTCGCTGAACGCATTGAAGATCGGCTGCAGTTCCGGCAGGTCGAGACGGCCGTGCATCGTCGTCAGATGCGGGACCGGCTGACGCGAGAACAGCGAGAACGGGTAGTAGTCGATGTGGCAGTGCAGGACGTCGAACTCTTCCGCGCGGCGGCGCACCTGCTCGAGCAGCAGCATGTGCGGGGCCATCACGTCGCGGATCGTCGGGTCGAGGCGCAGCGCCTGCGGCCAGCACGCTTCGAGCTTCGCGGAGGTCTGCGAATCGCCGCTCGCGAAGAGCGTGACGTCATGCCCCATCTCGACGAGTGCTTCGGTGAGGTAGGACACCACCCGCTCGGTACCACCGTACAGTTTCGGGGGCACCGCTTCATGCAACGGAGCGATTTGGGCGATTCGCATGCGTAACTCCTAAAAAATCGGCAAAAAACCAGGTATGGGTCGGCAACCTGCCGGTGGTCCGGGCTGGATACATGTCGTCCGAACCTCGGACGAATCAGCCTGCCGGGGGCGTCGAACCCGCGCTGCACAAGGAGCGTCGGCGACGCGACAGGCATAGAACGTTTGAAACGAAGACCCGTTGACAGGGGTTCGTAAAAAACCTGGAATCGAACCCGGAGCCGATTATCTAGGGTTAATCCCGATACGGCGCACGACATTTCAAACACTTTACTTTGTTACAAAGGAGCAACACTTTGCAACCCGCGGACTCGGGTGTCCGTTCTAGAGTGGAAGGCCGTTTTGGCGATCCTTGTTAACCCGTAGCTGCCGGCAGCGTGATTCCGGCACACGAGGCACGACGGGATGCCGGATTTTATCTCAAAATCGATCGCGAGCCTCTGGCCAAGGCAAGATTCGCGCAGCGCGACGCGCGGCCTTGTTTACAATGCCGGATTATTCAGTCCGAGCGAACGTCGGCCTGCGATCCAGCCGCCACGCTCAATCACCGAATCACCGCACGCATATTTTGGAATCTCTCACCCCTGCCCAGCGCAACGCCCACAACGCGAAGCTGTCGAGCTACGCGCACCGGCCGATCGCGTTCCTGTTCCGCTACATCCGCCTCCACCCGGTCGCACACCTGGTCGTGCTCTGCAGCGTGCTGGCCGCCGTCGGCTGCGCGCTCGGCTCGCAATACGCGATCAAGCACCTGATCGACGTGCTGGCGACCGGGCGCCATCATCCCGGCCCGCTGTGGAGCGCGTTCGCGCTGCTCGTCGGCCTGATCGCGGCCGACAACCTGCTGTGGCGCGTCGGCGGCTGGGTCGCCGCGCACACGTTCGTCGCGGTCACCGGCGACCTGCGGCGCGACCTGTTCCAGTATCTGATCGGCCATTCGCCGACGTATTACTCGGAGAAGCAGCCGGGCACGCTCGCCAGCCGCATCACGGCCACGTCGAACGCGGTCTACACGTCGGAGAACACGATGGCGTGGAACGTGCTGCCGCCGTGCATCGCGGTGATGGGCGCGATCCTGATGATCATCGTCGTCAATCCGCTGATGGCGGCCGGCCTGCTCGGCTGTTCGGCCGTGCTGTCCGTCATCCTGTTCAAGCTCGCCGGCCGCGGCTCGGCGCGCCACCACGCATTCGCGGCGAAGGCCGCGGCGGTCGACGGCGAGCTCGTCGACGTGATCGGCAACATGGGCCTCGTGCGCGCGTTCGGGATGACGCTGCGCGAACAGAAGCGCTTCAGCGCGACGGTGAAGGCCGAGATGGATGCGCGCCAGCAGAGCCTGCTCTATCTCGAGAAGCTGCGGCTGCTGCATGCGGTGATCACCGCGATGCTGTCCGCCGGCCTGCTCGGCTGGGCGCTGTGGCTGTGGGACCAGGGCCGCGCGACGTCGGGCGACATCGTGCTCGTCAGCTCGCTCGGCTTCACGATCCTGCACGGCACGCGCGATCTCGCGGTCGCGCTCGTCGACGTCACGCAGCACGTCGCGCGCCTGTCCGAGGCGGTGAAGACGCTGCTCGAACCGCACGGGATGCCCGACCGCTCGGACGCGCAGCCGCTGTCGGCCAAGGGCGGCCGCGTCGACTTCGAGCGCGTGACGTTCGCGTACCCGCACCGCCGCGCGATCCTCGACCACTTCGACCTTCATATCGAGCCGGGCCAGCGCGTCGGCCTGATCGGCAAGTCGGGCGCCGGCAAGTCGACCGTGCTCGCGCTGCTGCAGCGCTTCTACGATACGCAGGACGGCGTCGTGAAGGTCGACGGCCAGGACGTGAAGGGCCTCACGCAGGACAGCCTGCGCCACGCGATCGCGCTGGTGCCGCAGGACATCTCGCTGCTGCACCGGACGATCTACGACAACATCGCGTACGGCCGCCCCGACGCGACCCGCGACGAAGTGCTCGCCGCCGCGCGCGACGCGCGCTGCGCGGAGTTCATCGAGGCGATGCCGGAAGGCTATGACACGATCGTCGGCGACCGCGGCGTCAAGCTGTCGGGCGGCCAGCGCCAGCGCATCGCGATCGCGCGCGCGATCCTGAAGGATGCGCCGATCCTGCTGCTCGACGAAGCGACGTCGGCGCTCGACAGCGCGTCCGAGGAAGCGATCCAGAGCGCGCTCGACCGCCTGATGGTCGGCCGTACGGTGATCGCGATCGCGCACCGCCTGTCGACGCTGCGCAACTTCGACCGCATCATCGTGATGAACAACGGCAAGGTAATCGACGACGGCCCGCCCGACGTGCTGCGCAACCGCCCCGGCCTGTACCGCGACCTGCTCGCGAAACAGCACGGCCGCCATCATGCGGCGCCCGACGGCAACACGCCGACCGGCGAACGCGTGGCCTGACGCACCGGTATCCGCCGACAAAAAAGCCGCCGTGCTTGCGCACGGCGGCTTTTTCAATTGCAGCGCAAGCAATAAATCGGATCAGACCTGCTGCAGATCACGCAGGAAATTGTCCCGCCACACCGACACGTTGTTCTCGCGAAGCTGCGCGATCATGTCCGCGTAACGCGCACGCCGCTCGGTGAGCGACATCGTCAGCGCCTGCGACAGCGCATCGGCCATCCCGTCGATATCGATCGGATTGACGATCAGCGCGCCCGTGAGCTCGCGCGCGGCGCCCGCGAAGCGCGACAGCACCAGCACGCCCGGATCGTCCGGATTCTGCGCGGACACGTACTCCTTCGCGACGAGGTTCATCCCGTCGCGCAGCGGCGTGACGAACCCCACGCGCGCGAGCCGGTACAGCGCGGCCAGCACCTGACGGTCGTACTGACGGTGAATGTAGAGGATCGGCGCCCAGTCGAGCTCCGCGTAGCGCCCGTTGATGCGCCCCGACTCCGCTTCGAGCTGCAGGCGGATGTCCTGGTACGCGCGCAGGTCCGCGCGCGTCGACGGTGCGATCTGCAGGAACGACACGCGGTTGCGGATCGACGCCTGGTGCTCGAGCAGCTTCTCGAAGGCCCGGAAGCGCTCGACGAGCCCCTTCGAATAATCGAGCCGGTCGACGCTCATGATCAGTTGCCGCCCGCGCAGCGACGTTGCGAGCGTGCGCACCGCCTTGCCGTGCTCGCCCGCCTGCGCGAGCGACGCGATTTCGTCCGGATACACGCCGATCGGATAGGCGGCCGCGCGCAACGTCTGGCCGAATGCCCGTACGCGCACCGTGTGCCCGTCGTGCTCGACCTCGCCGTCCGCTTCGAACTCGACGTAGTCGCAAAACGCGCGCAGGTCGGGCTCGGTCTGGAAGCCGAGCAGATCGAACGCGCACAGCGACTCGACGAGCTCGCGGTGCGGCGGCACGTTGACGAGCACCTGCGCGGCCGGAAACGGGATGTGCAGGAAGAAGCCGATGCGGTTCTTCACGCCGGCGTCGCGCAGCGCGCGCGCGAACGGAATCAGGTGATAGTCGTGCACCCAGATCACGTCGTCGTCCTGCAGCAGCGGCACGAGCTGCTGCGCGAGCCAGACGTTGACGCGGCGGTAGCCGTCGAATTCGTGGCGATCGTACTGGATCAGGTCCGCGCGGTAATGGAACGCGGGCCACAGCGTCGCGTTCGAGAACCCGCGGTAATACTGGTCGTAATCGCGGCGCGTCAGCCCGACGGTCGCGAACGTCACCGGCCCGCGCTCCTCGATGCGGATCTGCGGCTGCGGCGCGCCGGACGCGACCACTTCGCCGCTCCAGCCGAACCACATGCCGCCGGTTTCCTTCAGCGCGTCATAGACGCCGATCGCGAGGCCGCCCGCCGCCGGTTCGCCTTCCGAAATCGGCGCGACGCGGTTTGAAACGATGATGAGCCTGCTCATGCGTGCGGTTGCCCCGCACCGAGCCAGCCTGCGATCTGCTCATGCAGCGCGTCGACCGAATCGAGCCGCATGCGCGCGGACGTCTCGCCGGCGCCGACCTTGATCGACAGGCCGCCGCGCGCGTTGACCACCGCGAAGCCCTTCTCGTCGGTCAGGTCGTCGCCCGCGAACAGCGGCACGCGGCCCGCAAACGGCGGCTCGTCGAGGAACGCGGCCAGCGCGCGGCCCTTGTCGACGCCCTTCGGCTTGATCTCGAACACCATCTTGCCGGGTTGCAGCACGTACGCATCCGCATAGTCAGCGACGAGGCGCTCGGCCGCTTCGCGCGCCACCGCCTCGCGCTCGGGCGCATTGCGGAAGTGCAGCGCGACGGCCGCGCCCTTGATTTCGAGCAGCATGCCCGGATGGCGGTCGACCACGCCGGCAAGCTCACGCTCGATGCGCAGCAGGCGTTCGTCGTTGAAGCCGATACGCTGCGTGTCGCCGTTCGCATCGCGGCGCTCCGCGCCGTGCAGGCCGGCGATCGGCAGGCCGGGCATCTTCAGGAACGTGTCGAGGTTGTCGATCCCGCGCCCGGACACGATCGCGACCGCGCCGTGCGAGCGGCGCGACAACTCGTCGAGCAGCGTCAGCAGCGACGGCGGAACGTGAATGGCGTCGGGGGTCTGCGCCAGTTCGACGAGCGTGCCGTCGAAGTCGAAGAAGAACGCGGTATCGGTCAGGGACAGGAAAGCCGGAACGGATTGCATCGATTCGATAGTCTGAGGGCGACCCGACAATGCCGGCCGCCACTGCGCGAATGGAGTTGTGCGCATCTTACCGCGCCTGCGCCCCCAGATGGGCGAAACCGCGGCTGCGCGGACATCGCATCGGCCGCCACGTCAACTGCGACATATTGCCCCGCTCGCCCGCACCGTATCGGTTTCGAAAGGACGCGGGCGCGCGAATTGCGCTACAGTCGCAACCGCCTGCCGCGCGGCGCATGGCATCGCGCCGGCCGGCCCCCTTTCGTCCGATCGAGCCCCAGGATGTCGTCTGCCCGCCTCGCGCCGCACCGGCGCCTCTCCCGCCTCATCCGCACGGCTGCGGCCCTCGCCGCCGCCGTGGCGCTCACTGCGTGCACCCACGACGAGCCGCGCTGGAACCTGACCAACGTCACCGGCCACCTGCCCGACCTGTCGTTCAAGCTGACGGGAGGCGACGGCCATCCCGTCGACGCCGATGCGTTCCGCGGCCGCGTCGCGCTCGTCTACTTCGGCTACACGCACTGCCCCGACGTCTGCCCCGAAACGCTGGCGCGGCTGATGGAAGTGCTGGCGAAGCTCGGCCCACGGGCGGACGACGTGCGCATCCTGTTCGTCTCGGTCGATCCCGCGCGCGATACGCCGCAGGCGATGCAATCCTATGTCGCCGCGTTCGACGCCGCGCATGCGCGCGGCCTGACCGGGACCGACGGCCAGATCGAATCGCTGGCCAAGCGCTATCGCGTCGCATACCAGATGGAAAAACGCGATCCGTCCGGCGGCTACGAAGTGACGCACAGCTCGGCCGTCTACATCTTCGACGCGACCGGGCGCGCGCGGCTGCTCGCGACCGATCGCGATTCGCCCGACGCCATCGCCGCCGATGTGCGCCGGATCATCGACACTGCCTCCACGACCTGAATTCCGCCATGAAAACCAAAACGACGCTCAAGACGCTCACCCTTCTCACCGCACTGTGCGCCGCCGCCCACGCGTATGCCGCCGGCGCGATCAGCGCGCAGAACGCGTGGGTGCGCTGGCTGCCGAACAAGCTGCCCGCGGGCGGCTACGTGACGCTCGTGAACACCGGCGACAAGCCGATCGATCTCGTCGATGTCGACAGCCCCGATTACGGGATGGCCATGCTGCACCAGACGGTCTCGAACGGCTCGACGCAGAAGATGGAGATGGTCGACAAGCTGACGATCCCCGCGCGCGGCAAGGTCGACATCGCGCCGGGCGGCTATCACTTCATGCTCGAGGAACCGAAGCACGCGATCAAGCCGGGCGACACCGTGCACCTGCGCCTGAAATTCTCCGACGGCGAGACGGTCGATGCGCCGTTCGCCGTGAAATCGCCGGCCCAGGCGAAGTGATGCGCGCGCGATGAATCTCCTGTACTGGCTCGATCCGTGGGAGCCGTCGCCGACCGTGGTCGTCGCGGTGCTGACGGCCGCCGTGCTGTTCGCACGCGGCGTGAAGAAGGCGAAGGTGTCGCCGCTGCGGCAGTTCTCGTTCTGGTTCGGGCTGACGGCGCTCTACATCGCGCTGCATACGCGGCTCGACTATTTCTTCGAGCACGAATTCTTCATGCACCGCGCGCAGCACCTCGTGCTGCATCACCTCGGGCCGTTCTTCATCGCACTGTCCTATCCGGGCGCGGCGATCCGCGCGGGCATTCCGTTCAGCTGGCGGCAGCGCTTCGTGCGCCCCGCGCTCGCGTGGGCGCCGGTGCGCGCGACGCTCGACGTGGTGTTTCATCCGGTCGTCGCGGTCGTGCTGTTCGTCGGGCTGATCTATTTCTGGCTGCTGTCGCCGATCCACTTCATCGCGATGCTCGACTGGCGTCTCTATCGCGTGATGAACTGGAGCATGGTGATCGACGGGCTGCTGTTCTGGTGGCTCGTCGTCGATCCGCGTCCCGCGCCGCCCGCGCGGCTGTCGCCGGGCCGCCGGATTCTGATCGTCGTCGCGGCGATCCCGCCGCAGATCGCGCTCGGCGCGCTGATCTTCTTCACGCCGCACGAGCTGTATCCGATCTACTCGATCTGCGGCCGCGCGTTCACGTGGCTGAGCCCGCTGCGCGACCAGCAGATCGGCGGCCTGCTGCTGTGGATTCCCGGCTCGATGATGAGCGTGATCGGCGCGCTGATCGCGCTGCGGCACTGGCTGCGGTTGTCCGCCCGCGGGCGCCTGATCGGCGAGCGGGCCACGCAGCGCACGGACGAGCCGCCCGTCGCACGCGCCGCGCACTGATTGCCGCGCAGCGCGGCGCACATCACGCGCGCGCGCTGCTCATCCATACGTGCGGGATGCCATCCTCGTCGTGCACGTCCGAACTCGGCGTGAAGCCAAATGCCCCGTAGAAACGCTGCAAGTGAGCCTGCGCATGCAGGCTCACCGGCGTATCCGGCCATTGCGCGCGGATATGCTCGAGCGCGCGCGACAGCAGCCCGTTGCCGAGGCCCGCGCCGCGAAACGCGGCGGTCGTCAGCACGCGGCCGATGCGCACGTCGGTATGCTGCGCGTCGGGCAGCAGCACGCGCAGATAGCCGGCCAGGCGGCCGGCCGGATCGAAGGCCGCGAGGTGCCACGCGGCCTGGTCCGCATCGTCGATGTCGCGATACACGCAGTTCTGCTCGACGACGAATACGGCGCTGCGCGCTTCGAGGATCGAATAGATTTCGCGCGCCGTCAGCGCGTCGAAGGATTTCCAGCGCCAGTCGAGATCGGCGGTGCTCGGGGATGCGGCGGGTGCGGATGCGTTCATGTGCGGTCCTGATTCGGGCGCGCCGGCCGGCGCGCGGCAACCGTCGATTATGCCTCGAAGCGCCCGACGCGCGCGACCGCCCGCCACGCGCGAAAAAAAGGCCCCGCATCGCGCGGGGCCTGCTCGTCACACCGTCATGCTGGCATCTGGCCGAAGCGGCCGCTGTTGAAGTCCTCGATCGCGGTCCGGATTTCCTCTTGCGAGTTCATCACGAACGGGCCGTAACCAACGACGGGCTCGTCGATCGGCTCGCCGCTCAGGATCAGCAGCTTCGCGTCGCCGTTCGCTTCGATCTCGACGTCGCTGCCGTCGCGGCCGAGTTGCACGAACTGCGCTTCGCGCGCCACCGTCTCGCCGTTCACCAGCACGGTGCCGCTCAGCACGACCACCGCGAGCGTGCGCCCTTCGGCGACCGGGAACCGCGCATGGCCGCCCGCCGCGAGCCGCACGTCCCACACGTCGATCGGCGTGTGCGTGCGGGCCGGGCCGCGCCGCCCGTCGAGCTCACCGGCGATGATCCGCGCCCGCCCTGCACCGTCCGGCAGCTCGACCACCGGGATATCGGCGTTCAGCAGCGTCTGGTAGCCGGGCGCGCCCATCTTGTCCGCGGCCGGCAAGTTCACCCACAGCTGCACCATCTCGAGCGGGCCGCCCCGCTTCGTGAACGCCTCCGAGTGGAATTCCTCGTGCAGGATCCCGCTCGCGGCCGTCATCCACTGCACGTCGCCCGGGCCGATGGTGCCGCCCGCGCCGGTCGAGTCGCGGTGCGCGACTTCGCCGTCATAGACGATCGTCACCGTTTCGAACCCGCGGTGCGGATGCTGGCCGACTCCGCGCGGCACGGTCGCCGGTTCGAACGTCGCGGGGCCGGCGTAATCGAGCAGCAGGAACGGGCTCAGGTGCGTGCCATGAGACTGGTAGCTGAACATCGAACGCACCGGAAAACCGTCGCCGACCCAATGGCCGCGCGGCGCACTGTACACACCCTGGATCTTCTTCATTGCCCTTCTCCATATTGCGGCGAAACCCGTGTTTCGCATCCATGAGTGACAATATAGTGATGGAACGATCGATCCGGTAGACTGCCGAAATCGCACTCAGCGTTCCATTTCATGAACGATAAAGCGCGAGATCTGAACGATCTCTACTACTTCGTGCAGGTCGTCGAACACGGCGGCTTCGCGCCGGCCGGGCGCGCACTGGACATGCCGAAATCGAAGCTGAGCCGCCGCATCGCGCTGCTCGAGGCGCGGCTCGGGATGCGGCTGATCCAGCGTTCGACGCGCCGCTTCACGGTCACCGACGTCGGCCAGACCTATTACGCGCATTGCCGCGCGATGCTCGTCGAGGCCGATGCCGCCGACGAGGCGATCGCGCTGCTGCACGAGGAGCCGCGCGGCATCGTGCGCGTCAGTTGCCCGATCGTGCTGCTCGATTCGCTGGTCGGCACGATGATCGCCGCGTTCATGGCCGCGTGCCCGCGTGTCGAGATCCATCTTGAGGCGACCAACCGGCGCGTCGACGTGGTGGGCGAAGGGATCGACGTCGCGATCCGCGTGCGCCCGCCGCCGCTCGAGGACAGCGATCTCGCGCTGCGGGTGCTCGCCGAACGCGGCCAGTGCCTCGTCGCGAGCCCCGCGCTGCTGCGCGAGCAAGGTGTACCGGCCGTTCCCGCCGATCTCGCACGCCTGCCGAGCCTCGATCACGGCGTGCCGCAGTCCACGCACGTGTGGCGGCTGCGCGGGCCCGACGGCGCGCATGCGGAAATCCATCACGAGCCGCGCTTCGTGACGGGCGGCATGCTCGCGCTGCGCGCGGCGGCCGTTGCAGGCGTCGGCGTCGTGCAGTTGCCGACGATGATGGTGCGCGACGAGGTTTCGCGCGGCGAACTGGTCACGGTACTGCCCGACTGGGCGCCGCGCCGCGAAATCGTGCACGCGGTGTTCGCGTCGCGCCGCGGGCTGTTGCCGGCGGTGCGGGCGCTGCTCGACTTTCTGGCCGAGCGGTTCGCCGAGCTCGAACCCGACTGAGCGGGGCCGCATCACGCCCAACCACGCGCTGCAGACCACGCACGGGTGCCGTAGACTGCGGTACGCGCAGTGCGCCTTCAGTGCGCCTTTTTGACAACCCCAATCGCTTTCCCGCCATGTTCACGCTGTCCAACGACCCTACCGCCGCCAAGGCCGATCAATACGCGACGCTCATCGAGCAGGCACGTTCGCTCGTCGAATCCGAACGCGACCTGACCGCGAACGCGGCGAATTTCTCCGCGCTCGTCTATCACTCGCTCGATCGCCTGAACTGGGCCGGCTTCTACTTCTTCGACGGCACCGAGCTCGTGGTCGGGCCGTTCCAGGGCAAGCCCGCGTGCGTGCGGATCGCGCTCGGCAAGGGCGTGTGCGGCACGGCCGCGCAGACCCGCGAGACGCAGGTCGTGCGCGACGTGCACGACTTCCCCGGCCATATCGCGTGCGATGCGGCGTCGGAATCGGAAATCGTCGTGCCGCTGGTGGCCGGCGACGGCACGCTGATCGGCGTGTGGGACGTCGACAGCCCGGTCGCCGCGCGCTTCGACGACGAAGATCGCAAAGGGATGGAGGCGCTGTGCCGCGTGTTCGTCGAACACGCGTGGCAGAAGGCGCGCGGTTAAGCGCCGCTGCGCCGTGTCGTTCGCGGCGCCGGCCGCCGCAAACGGCACGGGCCCCGCGAAGGGGCCCGTTTCATTGCAACGCCGCGCCGCCGTGTGCGGCGCACGGCCGGCGTCAGGCCGCGTGCGTGCCCGACAGCGCCGCGAACGCCTGCGGCTTCGCGTCCTCGGTCAGCACCTCGAAGCCGGTTTCCGTCACCACGACCATGTGCTCCCATTGCGCGGACAGCGAATGGTCCGCCGTCACGACCGTCCAGCCGTCGGCCAGCACGCGCGTATCGCGCTTGCCCGCGTTCAACATCGGCTCGATCGTGAAGATCATCCCCGGCCGCAGCGGCAGGCCGGTGCCCGGGCGACCGTAGTGCAGCACCTGCGGCTCGTCGTGATAGACGTCGCCGATGCCGTGCCCGCAATACTCGCGCACCACACTGAACCCTTCGCGATGCGCGACCTGCTGGATCGCATAGCCGACGTCGCCGAGCGTCGCGCCGGGACGCACCGCGCGGATGCCGGCGTGCATCGCCTCGTAGGTCGCCGCGACGAGCCGCCGCGCGAGTTCGCTCGGTTCGCCGACGAAATACATGCGACTCGTATCGCCGAACCAGCCGTCCTTGATCACCGCGATGTCGAGATTCACGATGTCGCCGTCGCGCAGCGGCCGCGACGTCGGAATGCCGTGACAGACCACGTGATTGACCGACGTGCACAGCGTCTTCGGATAGCCGTGATAGCCGATGTTCGCAGGAATCGCGCCCAATTCGTCGACGATGTATTCGCGGCAGCGCGCGTCCAGCTCGTCGGTGGTGACGCCCGGCTTCACGTGCTCGGTGATCATCGTGAGCACCTGCGACGCAAGCTTCGCGGCTTCGCGCGACTTGGCGATTTCCGCGGCACCGCGGATCGGGATTTCGCGTTTCGCCATCACGCCACCTGCTCGATGCTTTGCGCGGCCGTCTCGACCGGCCCCACGTCGCCGCCCCGCGCCTCTGCCTCGATCAACATCTTGCAGATGTCGCCGTAGGACAGCGCCGGGTTGAGTTCCGCCAGCATCCCGACGCGCAGCCAGTGTTCGGCCTGCGCGTTGATCGAACGGCTCAGCGCCGTGCTCGTCGAGCGCAGCCGTTCATGCATGTGCTCGGAAATCTTGATGATGCCCATATATCCCCAATTAAACGAAACGTAGCTGTTTCGTATATTACGCCGCGTACGATGACCGGGCAAGCCGTTCGCGTCCCCCTTCCCGCCGAATAGACCCAGGAAATGTCGTTGACACCGAATTCCAGTTTGCTGGAAAATAAATCCATCATGAAAGAATCAGCGATCACCGCGGCCGACGACACCGGCATCAACGAGCGCATTGCCCGGCGCGTGCGTGACCTGCGCACCGTTCGAGGCTACACGCTCGACGCGCTGGCCGCGCGTTCGGGCGTCAGCCGTTCGATGATCTCGCTCATCGAACGCGCGTCGGCCAGCCCCACAGCCGTCGTGCTCGACAAGCTCGCGGCCGGCCTCGGCGTGTCGCTGGCCAGGCTGTTTGGCGGCGACCAGGACGACGCGCCCGCACAGCCGCTCGCACGGCGCGCGAAGCAGGCCGAATGGCGCGATCCAGCGTCCGGCTATGTGCGGCGCAACCTGTCGCCGGCCGGCTGGCCGTCGCCGATCCAGCTCGTCGAGGTCGACTTCCCGCCCGGCGCGCGCGTCGCGTACGACAGCGGCGGGCGCGAAAGCGCGCCGCACCAGCAGGTGTGGATCATCAGCGGCCGCGTGGACGTCACGTTGGGCGATACGCTTCACGAACTTCGTGAAGGCGACTGCCTGGCCATGCGGCTCGACCAGCCGCTGATCTTCAGCAACCCGTCGTCGCATGCCGCGCGCTATGTCGTCGCGATTTGCGATGCATCCGCCGCCGGCATGCGCGGCGCGTGATACGCGCGCCGCATGCGCAACCGGTTTAGACCCAACAGGAAGGAACCCGCATGAACTCCCCGACCCAGCGCGACGACGTGCGCCTGATCGATTGCAGCGAGGCCGAGCACGCCGCGGCCATTCTCGAGATCCTGAACGACGCGATCGTGAACTCGACCGCGCTGTACGACTACCGGCCGCGTCCGCCGGAAGCGATGGTCGCGTGGTTCGCGACGAAGCGCGCCGGCGGCTTTCCGGTCTTCGGCGCCGTCGACGCAGCAGGCACGCTGCTCGGCTTCGCGAGCTGGGGTACCTTCCGCGCATTTCCGGCGTTCAAGTACACCGTCGAACACAGCGTCTACGTGCGCAACGACCAACGCGGTCGCGGGCTCGGCGAACTGCTGCTGCGCGAAGTAGTCCGCCGCGCGCGCGAAGCGCAGGTGCACGTGCTGGTCGGCTGCATCGACGCGACCAATGCCGGGAGCATCGCACTGCATACGAAGCTGGGATTCGTGCACTCGGGCACGATCGCGGAGGCGGGATTCAAGTTCGGCCGCTGGCTCGATGCGGCGTTCTATCAGTTGAAGCTCGAGACGCCGGCGCAGCCGGTGGATGGGTAATCGGCTGGCGGCCGTCGTGCGCACCGTGCGCGACGGCTTCCAGGCGATGCAGAAAAAAGAAAAGCCCCGCCGAAGCGGGGCTTTTTCTGGAGGCGCGAGCCGGAGTCGAACCGGCCTAAACGGCTTTGCAGGCCGCTGCATAACCGCTTTGCTATCGCGCCAAAAGCGGACTGTACGGATGCCGTGAGGCAAGCGACAGATTTTTATTCGAGGACCGGAAGTCCATCAAATAAAAAGGGAAGCGTGGCTTCCCCATTACTTGGAGCGGGAGACGAGTCTCGAACTCGCGACCTCAACCTTGGCAAGGTTGCGCTCTACCAACTGAGCTACTCCCGCATTGTCCTGCATCTGCAGCGCTTTGCCGTACCACGCGCTGCCAGAAAAAATCTGGAGCGGGAGACGAGTCTCGAACTCGCGACCTCAACCTTGGCAAGGTTGCGCTCTACCAACTGAGCTACTCCCGCGTATTGCTACGCTACTGCTTCCCCGTCACACACTTACTTCGTCGTGCAGCGGAGAAGCGAGATTATGTCGAAGGCACATTCGTGTGTCAAGGGCTTTTCCAGCCCTTTTTACAAAAACCGCCGCCGCACCGGCGCGGCTCACGCACCGCCGCGCTCGCGAATCTGAGGCCACGCGAGCTTCATGTAGTACAGCATCGACCAGATGGTCAGCACCGCGGCCAGATACATCAGCCACTCGCCCCACACGCGCGTATCGATCGTCACGACGCCGAGCGGCAGCGGCCCGTAGAACAGCAGCATCGGAATCGCGACCATCTGGCACGCGGTCTTGAACTTGCCGAGCTGGTTCACCGCGACGCTCTTCGACGCGCCGATCTGCGCCATCCACTCGCGCAGCGCCGAAATCGCGATCTCGCGACCGACGATCACCAGCGCGATCGCCGCGTCGACCCGCGAAATCTGCACGAGGATCAGCAGCGCGGCCGTCACCATCAGCTTGTCCGCCACCGGGTCGAGAAAGGCACCGAACGACGACGTCTGGTTCCACTTGCGGGCAAGGAAGCCGTCGAACCAGTCGGTCAGCGCGGCGAGGATGAAGATCGCCGCCGCCGCGAGATTGCGGTGCGCGCCGCCCATCACCGTGTCCGGCAGATAGAACACGCCGACGACGAGCGGAATCAGCACGATCCGTACCCACGTCAGGAAAATCGGGAAATTGAACGGCATGGCATGCGGGACAGTAAAGGATTCGCAATTGTGCCGTGTCGACCGGCCTGCCACAAGAACGCTGGCAATGCAGCCGGCCGCACGGCCGCGTCAGTGAAGCTGCTTGTAGATCTGCTCGGCGAGCGCGTGCGAAATGCCCTCGACGCTCGCCAGTTCCTCGACACTCGCGGCCACCACGCCGCGCAACCCGCCGAAGCGCGCGAGCAGCCGCTGCCGGCGCTTCGCGCCGACGCCTTCGAGCTCCTCGAGCCGCGACGTCTGGCGAGCCTTCGCCCGCTTCGCCCGCATGCCGGTGATCGCGAAGCGGTGCGCCTCGTCGCGAATCTGCGCGACGAGCATCAGCGCGGCGCTCTCCTTGCCGAGTTCGAGCGGCGCGCGGCCATCCGCGAACACCAGCGTCTCGAGGCCGACCTTGCGCCCCTCGCCTTTCGCAACGCCGACCAGCATCGACGTGTCGAGGCCGAGCTCGGTGAACACCTGCCGCGCGATCTCGACCTGACCCTTGCCGCCGTCGATCAGCACGATGTTCGGCAGCAGGCTCGACGCCTCGGCCTGGCGAGTCGACTCGCCGTCGATGCCGGCCGCTTCGTCGACGGCCGCCGCCTGCGCGGCCTGCTCGACCATCTTCTCGTAGCGGCGGGTGAGCACCTGCCGCATCGCCGCGTAATCGTCGCCCGGCGTGATGCCCGTGATGTTGTAGCGGCGGTATTCGCTCGACTGCATCTTGTGATGGTGATAAACGACACACGACGCCTGCGTCGCCTCGCCCATCGTATGGCTGATGTCGAAGCACTCGATCCGCAGCGTCGCGAGATCGTCGCTGTCGTAGCTGAGCGTGTCCGCCAGCGCGCGCGTGCGCGCCTGCTGCGAACCCTGCTCGGACAGCAGCCGCGCGAGCGCGAGCCGTGCGTTCTGCTCGGCCATCGACAGCCACGCGCGCCGCTGCCCCTGCGGCTGCCGCACCAGCGACACCTTGTGGCCGGCCTGCTCGGACAGCAATTCCAGCAGGTCGCGGCTCGCGGGCGCATGGCTGACGACGAGCACCGGCGGCACGCGGTTGCCGAGATAATGTTGCGCGATGAATGCGTCGAGCACCTCGGCCTCGACCGACGCTGCCGCCGCCGCGCCGCGCGCGCTGCCCGCCTCTTCCGCAGGCTGATCGGGCACCGTGTCGACCGGCGCATCGGCCGTCGCATCGACCGCCTCCGCCGGCTCGACCTCTTCACCGAGACCGCCTTCGGCGAGCGTCAGCGCACTTTCGACGTGCGTCGGGAAATACGCCTTGTCACCCAGGTGCCGGCCGCCGCGCACCATCGCGAGGTTCACGCACACGCGTCCGCCCTGCGCGACGACGGCCAGGATGTCGACGTCGCTGTCGCTGCCGACCTCGATCGCCTGCTGGTGCAGCACCGTCGCAAGCGAGCTCATCTGGTTGCGCACGGCCGCCGCCTGCTCGAATTTCAGCTCGGCCGCGAACGCGTGCATCTTCTGCTCGAGTTCCTTCATCACTTCGGACTGCCGGCCGAGCAGGAAGCGCGCGGCATTCGACACGTCGACCGCGTAATCCTCGTCGGAGATCGCGCCCACGCACGGCGCCGTGCAACGCCCGATCTGATGCAGCAGGCACGGCCGCGTACGGTTGTTGAAGACCGAATCCTCGCAGGTGCGCAGCTGGAACACGCGCTGCAGGATCTGGATGCTCTCGCGCACGGCCCACGCGCTCGGGAACGGCCCGAAGTACTGGTTCTGCTTGTCGACCGAGCCGCGGTAGTAGGCCATCCGCGGAAAGCGGTGCGCGGTGAGCTTCAGGTACGGATACGACTTGTCGTCGCGAAACAGGATGTTGTAGCGCGGCGCGAGCGCCTTGATCAGGTTGTTCTCGAGCAGCAGCGCTTCGGCTTCCGAACGCGTGACGGTCGTTTCGATGCGTGCGATGCGCGTGACCATCATCGCGATGCGCGGCGACAGTTGCGTCTTCGTGAAATAACTCGACACGCGCTTTTTCAGGTCGCGCGCCTTGCCGACGTAGAGGACGGCGCCCGCCGTGTCGTAATAGCGATAGACGCCCGGCATGTGCGGCAGCTGCGCAAGGATCTTCTTCGGTTCGAACGGAGTAGCGGAGGCTTCTGGGGATGTCATGCGTGATCCGGGCGCCTTGTAACGCGGAACGGGTCTATTAGAATCGCCAGTTTAGAGCATTCACCGGCCCGCTTCGATGCCACGCACCACCGCTGCCCCCCTCTCCGCCGTGCCGCTCGCGCCGGGCGAACCGATTGCCTGCGACCTCTTCTGCACGGTGATCGACAATTTCGGCGACATCGGCGTGTGCTGGCGCGTCGCGCGCCAGCTCGCGCACGAGCACGGCTGGCAGGTTCGCCTGTTCGTCGACGACCTGCACACGTTCGCGCGCCTGCTGCCGCAGGTCGATCCCGACGCGGAGCGGCAAACGGTCGACGCGATCGCGATCGAGCACTGGCATGCGGAAGTCGGCGACGCGCTGGACATCGCCGATGTCGTGATCGAGGCGTTCGCGTGCGAGTTGCCCGGCCCGTATCTCGCGGCGATGGCGCGGCGCGCGCGCCGCCCCGTGTGGATCAACCTCGAATACCTGAGCGCCGAGGCCTGGGTCGCCGATTTCCATTTGCGGCCGTCGCCGCATCCGCGCTATCCGCTACTGAAGACGTTCTTCTTCCCGGGCCTGTCGGCCGGCACCGGCGGCGTGCCGAAGGAGCGCGACCTCGACGCGCGCCGCGCGGCCTTCGACGCCGATCCGGCAGCCCGCGCCGCGTGGTGGCAGCGCGCGACCGGCGAAGCGGCGCCGGCGCCCGGCACGACGGTCGTCAGCCTGTTCGCCTACGAAAACCCGGCCGTCGACGCGCTGCTCGCGCAGTGGCGCGACGGCCCGTCGCCGGTCGTCGCGCTCGTGCCGACCGGACGCCTGTCGCCCGCCGTCGCGCGTTTTTTCGGGGTCGAGTCGTTCTCGGCGGGCGTACGGGCGCGCAGCGGCAACCTGACCGCCCACAGCCTCGCATTCGTTCCGCAGGCAGACTACGATCCGCTGCTGTGGGTCGCCGATCTCAATTTCGTGCGCGGCGAGGATTCGTTCGTCCGCGCGCAGTGGGCGCGCAAGCCGTTCGTGTGGCACATCTATCCGCAGGCCGACGACGTGCACCTGCCCAAGCTCGATGCCGCGCTCGCGCACCTGTCGGCCGGCCTCGCCGATGCGCCGCGCGCCGCGCTCGAGCGGTTCTGGCATGCGTGGAACGGCGCCGGCACGCCCGACTGGGCCGATTTCTGGCAACATCGCGCCGCGCTTGACGCGAATGCGCTCCGCTGGGCCGACGCGCTCGCGGCCGTCGGCGATCTCGCCGGAAAGCTGGCGGAATACGCAAAATCTCAGTTAAAATAAGCGGTTATCCGACGGCTGACCACGCAAGCGCTCGCGTTTGGGCTCCTGGCGCCCACCGGAACGCACCGCCGCTTGCGCCGTCAGCCGTTGCGCAACGCTCAGGCACCTATTTATTTGATTTGATCAGGACAGTTTTTTATGAAAACCGCACAGGAACTCCGCGTAGGCAACGTCGTGCAGATCGGCAGCGAAGCATGGGTCATCGCAAAAGCGGAATACAACAAGTCGGGCCGTAACTCGGCCGTCGTCAAGATGAAGATGAAGAACCTGCTGTCCAACGCAGGTCAGGAATCGGTTTACAAGGCTGACGACAAGTTCGAGGTCGTCGTGCTCGACCGCAAGGAAGTGACGTACTCGTACTTCGCCGACCCGATGTACGTGTTCATGGACGCCGACTACAACCAGTACGAAGTCGAAGCCGAAATGATGGGCGAAGCGCTGAACTACCTCGAAGACGGCATGGCTTGCGAAGTCGTGTTCTACAACGAGAAGGCGATCTCGGTCGAACTGCCGACGGTCCTCGTTCGCGAAATCACCTACACGGAACCGGCCGTCAAGGGCGACACGTCGTCGGGCAAGGTGCTGAAGAACGCGAAGCTGGCGACCGGCTTCGAGCTGCAAGTGCCGCTGTTCTGCAACACCGGCGACAAGATCGAAATCGATACGCGCACGAACGAATACCGCAGCCGCGCGTAATCGTCAGCGATTTCCGCATCGAACAAAGCGCCCTTCGGGGCGCTTTTTGTTTGTCTGGCGCCAACAGCTGCCACAAACCGGAGCCATGCGCAGCACAAAAGCCACCGGTAAAGATATTCAATTTGTATCATCGGTAACTGTTTTATAGCGCCGGAGAAATAATGCGCGTGACGCGTTCGGCGGGGCATAAAATCAGTCTTTAATCCGACATGCGGCTGCGGCCCGCTGGCCGACAGCCCGCCTCTCTTGACTCGACTCGCGTCCACCATGCCACACGCCCTGATTGTCGAAGACGATCCCAACAGCCTGTCAGGCCTCACCGCGCTGCTCGCCGCAGACGGCTTCTCGGTCGACACGGCCACGTCGCTCGCCGAAGCGCGCACGGCGCTCGGCCGCTCGATTCCCGACGTCGTGCTCGTCGACCTGAATCTGCCGGACGGCAGCGGGTTCGATCTGCTCCAGCACCTGCCGCAGCAACAGCCGAACGGCTCGCTGCCCGTGATCGTGCTGACGGGCAACGCGACGGTCGAGAGCGCCATCGAGGGCCTGCGTCACGGCATCTGGGACTACCTGCTGAAGCCGATCAACATCCCGCGCCTGCGCAGCCTGCTCGCGCGGATTCCCCGCCCGTACGAACTGATCGACGAAGTGCAGTCGCTGCGTGCGTCGCTGCGCCATCTCGGCCGCTTCGGCGCGCTGGTCGGCCGCAGCGACGCGATGCAGCACGTGTACGACATGATCGAGCACAACGCCCGCACCGAAACGGCCGTGCTGTTCTCGGGCGAAGCGGGCACCGGCAAGAAGCTGGCGGCGCGCACGCTGCACGACCTGAGCCGGCGCCGCAAGGGCCCGTTCGTGTCGTTCGACTGCCGCATGCTCGTGCAGGCCGGCCGGCACGGCGCGTCGCTCGACAGCGTGCTGTTCGGCCATGAGCGCGGTGCGTTCGACGGCGCCGAGCGCCGCGAGACGGGCCTGTTCGAGCAAGCCGGCGGCGGCACGCTGTTCCTCGACGAAATCACCGCACTGCCGCTCGTGCTGCAGGAAGCGCTGCTGCATGCGCTCGATTCGCAGAACTTCATGCGGATCGGCGGCACGAGCTCGATTACCAGCGATTTCCGACTGATCGCGGCCACCCGCCGCCCGGCGCGCGAAGCGGTGGCGAACGGCACGCTGCGCGAGGATCTGTGGCTGCGCCTCGACGCAGCGTCGATCACGATGCCGCCGCTGCGCGAGCGTGACGGCGACGCGCTCGCGATCGCGGACGCGCAGATCGACGAACTGAACCGGGAAGCGCGCGCAACCGGCCGCAGCACGACCGACAAACGCGCGGCCCCGGGCTTCGTGCGCGAATGCCTGTCGTACGAATGGCCGGGCAACGTGCGCGAACTGCAGGAGCGCGTGCGTTTCGCGTACGACGCATCGGGCGACTTCATCGAGACGCTGCGCGCGGGCGAAGCCAGCTTCTCCGCCGGCGCCGCGCTGAACGGCAGCAGTGTGCAGATCAAGGTCGGCACCCCGCTGTCCGACGTCGAGGATCTGCTGATCCGCGCGACGCTCGACGCGGTCGGCGGGACGCGCCACCGCGCGGCGACGCTGCTCGGCATCAGCCCGAAGACGCTGTACAACAAGCTGCAGCGGATGAAGGTGAACTGAGCGGGGCGGCCCCTGGATTCGAGGCGCTGGCCGGATCTGACCGTTAGTTGCGCATGAATCCATTCCAGCGCCTACCCGAATCAGGCCATCGCAATCCGTGATAAAAAAGCCGCGCTATTGCGCGGCTTTTTCGTTTGAAGCAACCGGAACGGCGCGACCCCGCCGTCCTCTGCCCGCTTACGCCAGCGCGCTGCTCAGCAGCGCCTGCGCCTGCAGATACTCGGGCTGCGCGATCAGCTTGTCCCACTTGAGCGCCTTGCCGCGCGCGCGCATCCGCTTGAGGCGCCGCACCGACTCGGCCGAGGTCCGCGCCTTCAGTCCATTCAGCACGACTTCGGCCGCGTCCGGCTGGTTGCAGACGAGCACCATGTCGCAACCGGCGGCGAGCGCGGCATCGGCTGCCTGCGTGAGCGTGCCGCCTTCGCGGGCGGCCTCCATCGACAGGTCGTCGCTGAAGATCGCGCCCGTGAAGCCGAGCTTGCCGCGCAGGATGTCCTGCAGCCACACGCGCGAGAACCCGGCCGGCCGCTTGTCGACCTGCGTGTAGATCACATGCGCCGGAATCACCGCGGCAAGCGACAGCCCGAGCCAGTCGTACGGCGCGACGTCCTGCGTGAGGATCGCATCGAGCGTGCGGTCGTCGGTCGGCAGCGCGACGTGCGAATCGGCCTCCGCGAAGCCGTGCCCGGGAAAATGCTTGCCGCAGTTCGCCATGCCGGCGAGCGACAGCCCGTGATTCAGGCTCTTCGCGAGCAGCGTGACGACGCGCGGGTCGCGATGGAACGCCCGATCGCCGATCACCTTCGAGTGCCCGTAGTCGAGATCGAGCACGGGCGTGAAGCTCATGTCGATCCCGCACGCGCGCAATTCGGCGGCCAGGATGTAGCCGACGGCGGTCGCGACCTTCGTCGCGAGCAGCACGTCGCGATCCCACAGTTCGCCGAGGCGGTGCATCGCGGGCAGCACCGTGAAACCGTCGGTACGGAACCGCTGCACGCGCCCGCCTTCGTGATCGACGGCGATCAGGATGTCTTCGCGCACCGCGCGGATCGCGTCGGTCAGCGCGGTCAGTTGCGCGCGATTCTGGAAGTGCCGCGCGAACAGGATCACGCCGCCGGTATTCGGATGCGCGAGGCGCCGCGCATCGTCGCGCGACAGGGTCGTGCCGACGACGTCGAGCATGACCGGGCCGGGAGTCGTTTTCATTGAATCGGGGATTCCGTCAGGAGGAGGTTCGGGAAACAGGTACAGGAGCAGGCGCGGCGTCCGTCTCGGCAACCACGAACGACACCGCGTAGTCGCGTTCGTCGCTGACCGTCACGCGCGCCGTGATGCCGCGCGCGGCCAGCCAGTCGGCCAGCTCGCCCGATGCGACCACGTATGGCTCGCCGCTCGGATGGTTGAGCGTCTGCAGCGCGCGCCACGTCATCGGCCAGTGCATGCCGAGCCCGATCGCCTTCGAGAACGCTTCCTTCGCGGAGAAGCGCGTCGCGAGAAACGCGATGCCGCGTGCCTCGGAGCGCGCGCGCCGCGCGTGGAACACGCGCAGTTCGTCGGGGCCGAGCACCTTCTCGGCAAACCGGCCGCCCGTGCGTTCGAGCACGGCCGCGACGCGGCTCACCTGCGCGATGTCGGTACCGATGCCGTAGATCGCCATGTCAGTCTCCGCCGGGGTAGCCCGGCGAAGCCGGGCCAAGCGCGTCGCAAACGGCGTGCGGGGCGCGGCGGCCTCGCATCGTCAGCGCGCGCCGCCGTGCAGCGCGGCGACGCGTGCGGAGACCATGATCGCCTTCATCTCGCGCACCGCGTTGTCCCAGCCCGCGAAAATCGCGTGCGCGACGATCGCGTGGCCGATGTTCAGTTCGACGATGCCGTCGATCGCGGCGATCTGCTGCACGTTCGTGTAGTGCAGCCCGTGGCCCGCGTTGACCTTCAGGCCAAGCCGCGCGCCGGCCTGCACGCCCGCGACGATACGCTCGTATTCGCGCTGCTGCTCGGCTTCGTCGCGCGCTTCGGCGTAGCGGCCCGTATGCAGCTCGATCACCGGTGCGCCCGCTTCGTGCGCGGCGCGGATCTGCGTGTCGTCCGGGTCGATGAACAGCGACACGCGCACGCCCACGTCGGCGAGCTGCTTGCACGCCGCGCGCACGGCCTCGAAGTGGCCGGCGACATCGAGACCGCCTTCGGTCGTCAGTTCCTCGCGCTTCTCCGGCACGAGGCACGCGTCGTGCGGACGCACTTCGCACGCGATGTCGAGCATCTCGGCCGTGACCGCGCATTCGAGGTTCATGCGCGTCTTCAGCAGCGGGCGCAGTTCGCGCACGTCGGCGTCGACGATGTGACGACGATCCTCGCGCAGGTGCAGCGTGATCGCATCCGCGCCCGCTTCTTCGGCGGCGAGCGCCGCGCGGATCGGATCGGGATAGCGCGTGCCGCGCGCATTGCGCAGCGTCGCGACGTGGTCGATGTTCACGCCGAGGTCGATGGCGGTGGGCGTTGTCAGGAAGAAGCTCATAGGTTTTGCAG
Organism: Burkholderia sp. E168m22; assembly: GCF_001319805.1. Taxonomy (NCBI): domain Bacteria; kingdom Pseudomonadati; phylum Pseudomonadota; class Betaproteobacteria; order Burkholderiales; family Burkholderiaceae; genus Burkholderia; species Burkholderia sp. E168m22. The sequence continues at coordinate 5,806 of NZ_BBSK01000013.1, read as the reverse complement.
GTCGATCAGGATCTGACGCGTGGCGAGCGGCGTGCCGCCGAGATAGGTGTTCAGCAGGAAGCGCATCAGCGTCTTGCTTTGCGCAACCGTCTGGGCTCGATGGTAATCGTCCTGTTCCATGTCGAGCAACGTCTGCCCGGTGATGACCGGCCAGTGCGACGGCACGTCGTCGTCCGCATTGCGCACGCCGCGCTCGGGATCGAACACGTAGCGGCGCTCGGGTTCGACCGCGCGGCGGGCAACCGTGCGGTTCAGCGCCATCGCATAGCCGGTCTCGCGCAGCAGCACGCGCTCGAACGAGCGCAGCACCTGCACCGCGGGTTCGCCGTGCGCGAGGCGCGTAAGGGTCAGCACGTAATGATTGAACAGCGGCGGCTGGGGATCCTCGCGCGCGCAGAACTTCACGAGCAGCTCGTTCGCGTAGAAACCGCACAACAGCCCGTCGCCGCCGAGCGGCAGCATCCCGCCGACCCACTCGGCGCCCGTCAGCGTGCGCACCTCGGATTTGCCGGACCAGGACAGCAGCAGCGGCTGGAACGTCTGCAAGACGCCGCGCAACGCGGAGTGCGGGCGCTTCGCGCCCTTCGCGACGAGCGCGAGCCGGCCGTGGTCGCGCGTCAGCACGTCGACGATCAGGCTCGTTTCCCGATACGGATAGCTGTGCAGCACGAACGCCGGCTGCTCGGCGACGCGGAAATCGGACGTGCGAGACGTCGCGCGCCGCGCCTTGCGCGGCGGTTCGGGCGGTGCCGGCAGCGGCGCGTCGTTCGCGCCGGCCGTCACCGCGTCTTCGGTCGACGTCAGCGCGTCATTCGTACCCATAGGCACGCAGCCCCGCCTCGTTGTCGGCCCAGCCGCTCTTCACCTTCACGAAGGTCTCGAGGTACACGGGGCCGTCGAACAGCTTTTCCATGTCCATCCGCGCCTCGGTGCTGATCTGCTTGAGCTTCTCGCCCTTCTTGCCGATCACCATCGCCTTGTGCGAATCGCGCTCGACGAGGATCGTCGCGAAGATGCGCTTCAGGCGGCCTTCCTCCTCGAACTTGTCGATCAGCACGGTGCTCGTGTACGGCAGCTCGTCGCCGGTCCAGCGAAACACCTTCTCGCGCAGGATTTCGGCCGCGAGAAAACGCGAGCTGCGGTCGGTCAGCTCGTCCTCGCCGTAGATCGGCTCGCCTTCCGGCAGGTACGGCTTGATCGTGTCCAGCAGGCGCTTGATGTCTTCCGGCTTCTGCGCCGACAGCGGCACGAGCTCGGTGAATTCGCGCAGCTCGCTCACCTTCTGCATGAACGGGAACAGCGTGGCCTTGTCGTTCACGCGGTCGATCTTGTTCGCGATCAGCAGCGTCGGCATGCCGGGCGGGATCAGGTCGAGCACCTTCTGGTCGTCGGGCCCGAAGCGGCCGGCCTCGATCACGAACAGGATCACGTCGACCGACGTCAGCGTCGACGTGACCGCGCGGTTCAGCGAACGGTTCAGCGCGGTGCTGTGACGGGTCTGGAAGCCCGGCGTGTCGACGAACACGAATTGCGCGTCGTCGAACGTGTTGATGCCGGTGATGCGGTGGCGGGTCGTCTGCGCCTTGCGCGACGTGATGCTGATCTTCTGGCCGACGAGTGCGTTCATCAACGTCGACTTGCCGACGTTCGGGCGGCCCACGATCGCGATCATGCCGCAACGGAAACCGGTAGGAGCGGGAGTGTTCATATCGTTTGGGAGACAGGTTCGGAAACGGCCGCGCGGCGCGCGGCACGATCGCTGGGCAATTCAGTGGTCGGCATCGGCCACGCGCGCCTGCGCGGCAGCAAGACTCGCGCCGCCGGGCGGCGTGTCGGCGTCGGGCGCCGCGGCATCGCGTGCGCGCGCAGGCGTACGCGCGGCGGAGTCGGCACTCGCGGCAGGCTTGTCGGCCGACGACGATGCCGGATCGGTTGCATGGCCGGCTTGCTTGTCGGCTGCGCGCGGCGCGGCCTCGGCGGGCTTTTCCGCAGCCTTGTCGGGCCGCTCGGCCGGTTTGTCGGCAACCTTGTCGGCCGCCGGCTTCGCCGCCCGTTCGCCTTTGTCCGCGGCCGGCTCGACATGCGCCGCGCGAATCGCGGCCATCGGCGCGATAGCCGGCTCGGCGCCCGTCGCCGCGGCCGCGGCGGTGGCAGCCGGCACCGCGCCCGCCGCCCTCGCCTCGCGCGCCGCCGCACGTTCCTTCCGCTCGGGCGAGCGCAGGTCGAGCGCTTCCTGCACGCCCTTCACGCCCGGCACGATCTCGGGTTCGACATGCTTGGACCCGCGCGCATTTTTCGAACGCTTCGGCTTCGCAGCCAGCATCGGCGCGGCCGCCATCACTTCGTCGAGCGCCTTCTTCGCGGCAGCCTGCTCGGCCGCGCGCCGGCTCGCACCGGAGCCCGATACCTTCACGTCCAGCTTCGGCACCGTGCACTCGACCTCGAACTGCTGATTGTGCGCCGCACCATGCGTTGCGACGACCGTATAGGTCGGCAGCGCGATCTTGTGCCCCTGCAGATATTCCTGCAGCAGCGTCTTCGCGTCCTTGCCGAGCGTACGCGGATCGATGTGGTCGAGAATCGGGATATAGAGGCGCTTGATGACCCCTTGGGCGGCTTCGAAGCCCCCATCGAGGAACACGGCCCCGATGATGGCTTCGAACGCGTCCGCGAGGATCGACGGGCGACGGAACCCGCCGCTGCGCAGTTCGCCCTCGCCCAGCCGCAGGCCGTCCGAGATATTCAGGGCCTGAGCAATTTCATACAACGACTGCTGCTTGACGAGATTGGCGCGTACGCGCGACAGGTCACCTTCGTCCAGCTTGCCGAAACGCTGGAACAAAAGGGCGGCCACCGCGCAATTCAGAACGGAATCGCCGAGAAACTCGAGCCGTTCATTGTGCGTGGCACTGTGACTGCGATGGGTCAAAGCCTGGCGCAACAATTCCGCATTGCGAAATTCGTAGCGCAGCCGGCTTTCCAACTGGGATGAGGGCATGTGCAGGAGTATAACGCGGGCGCCCGGTCGGGCCGAAACGGCACGGCCGGACACGAAAAGGCGTGACGAGGCGGTGTTACCGCCGGTTCTTAAAGTAGTTCGGCAATACGCGACGCGGCCCGTGCGTCGCGTATTGCGTGTGAATCGAATGCGGTCAGTTGAAGGAGCCGATGCGCTTCAGGTCGCTGAAGTTCATCCAGATGAAGAACGCGCGGCCGACGATGTTCTGGTCGGGCACGAAACCCCAGTAGCGGCTGTCCGCGCTGTTGTCGCGGTTGTCGCCCATCATGAAGTAGTGACCGGGCGGCACCTTGCAGATCACGCCGCGGCTGTTGTACGTGCAGTTGTCGCGATACGGATAGTCGTATGCGCCCATCACGAACGGCGGCACGGCCGGGTTGTTGAGGATCGCGTTCTTCTTGTTGCCGATCGTTTCCTCGAACTGCTTCGCGTAATTCTGGCGCTCGTCATCGAAGAAATCGGGCAGCGGCGTTTCGGGCACCGGCTGGCCGTTGATCGTGAGCTGCTTGTCCTGGTACGCGACGGTATCGCCCGGCAGGCCGATCACGCGCTTGATGTAGTCGACCGACTCGTCCTTCGGATAGCGGAACACGACGACGTCACCGCGCGACAGCGGGCTGCCCTGCGTGATCTTCGTGTTGGTGACCGGCAGGCGCAGCCCGTACTCGAACTTGTTGACGAGGATGAAGTCGCCGACGAGCAGCGTCGGCACCATCGAGCCCGACGGAATCTTGAACGGCTCGACGACGAACGAACGCACGACGAACACGGCCAGGATCACCGGAAAGAAGCTCGCCGTGTACTCGAGCCACCACGGCTGGCGCAGCTTTTCGTCACGCAGCTTCGAACGCGTCTGCACCGCGTTTTCGTCCGCGAAACGCTTGTCGATGCGCGACTGCTGGCGATCGAACTCCTCGATCGCCGAGTCGGCCGCCTTGCGACGCCGCGGCAGGAACACCAGTTTGTCCAACACCCACGCTACGCCCGTCACGACGACAAGCACAAAAAGAATCAGCGCAAAATTCATAAAAGGATCAGTCCTGTTATTTGTCTTCGACGCGCAAGATCGCGAGGAACGCCTCCTGCGGGATCTCGACCGAACCCACCTGCTTCATCCGTTTCTTACCTTCTTTCTGCTTCTCGAGCAGTTTCTTCTTCCGCGTGATGTCGCCGCCGTAGCACTTCGCGAGCACGTTCTTGCGCAGCGCCTTGATGTTCTCGCGCGCGACGATGTGCGCGCCGATCGCGGCCTGGATCGCCACGTCGTACATCTGGCGCGGAATGATCTCGCGCATCTTCGCGGCGACTTCGCGGCCGCGGTATTGCGACTGCGACCGGTGCACGATGATCGACAGCGCGTCGACCTTGTCGCCGTTGATCAGCATGTCGACCTTCACGACGTCCGACGAACGGTATTCCTTGAACTCGTAGTCCATCGACGCATAGCCGCGCGACACCGACTTCAGACGATCGAAGAAGTCGAGCACGATTTCCGCCATCGGGATCTCGTACGTGAGCTGCACCTGGCGGCCGTGATACTGCATGTTGATCTGCGAGCCGCGCTTCTGCTCGCACAGCGTGATCACCGAGCCGACGTAGTCCTGCGGCATGTAGAGATTCACCGTGACGATCGGCTCGCGGACTTCAGCGATGCGGCCGGGCTCCGGCATCTTCGCCGGGTTCTCGACCATGATCGTCGAGCCGTCGCTCTGCACGACCTCGTAGACGACCGTCGGCGCGGTCGTGATGAGATCCATGTCGAATTCGCGCTCGAGCCGCTCCTGCACGATTTCCATGTGCAGCAGCCCGAGGAAGCCGCAGCGGAAACCGAAGCCGAGCGCCTGCGACACTTCCGGCTCGTACTGCAGCGATGCGTCGTTCAGCTTCAGCTTCTCGAGCGATTCGCGCAGCGCGTCGTACTGGTTCGCCTCGACCGGATACAGCCCCGCGAACACCTGCGGCTTCACTTCCTTGAAGCCCGGCAGCGGCTCGGCGGCGGCCTTGGCCGCGTGCGTGACGGTATCGCCGACCTTCGCGGCCGTCAGTTCCTTGATGCCGGCGATGATGAAGCCCACCTGCCCCGCCGACAGCGAGTCGAGATTGCGCGACTTCGGCGTGAACACGCCGACGTGCTCGACCGGATATTGCGCGCCGGTCGCCATCATCTTGATCTTGTCCTTCGGACGCAGCGTGCCGTTGACGATGCGCACGAGCATCACGACGCCGACGTAGTTGTCGAACCACGAATCGATGATCAGCGCCTGCAGCGGCGCGGCCGGATCACCCTTCGGCGGCGGCACCTTCGCGATCAGCGACTCGAGCACGTCTTCCACGCCGAGGCCCGTCTTCGCGCTGCAGCGCGTCGCGTCGGTCGCATCGATGCCGATCACGTCCTCGATCTCCTCGATCGCGTTCTCGGGGTTCGCGGCCGGCAGGTCGATCTTGTTCAGCACCGGCACGACCTCGACGCCGAGCTCGATCGCCGTGTAGCAGTTCGCGACCGTCTGCGCCTCGACGCCCTGGCTCGCGTCGACCACCAGCAGCGCGCCTTCGCACGCGGACAGCGAACGGCTGACCTCGTACGAGAAGTCGACGTGCCCCGGCGTGTCGATCAGGTTCAGGTTGTAGACCTTGCCGTCGCGTGCGCGATAGGACAACGCGGCAGTCTGCGCCTTGATCGTGATGCCGCGCTCGCGCTCGATGTCCATCGAGTCGAGCACCTGCGCTTCCATTTCACGGTCGGCGAGGCCGCCGCATACCTGGATGATGCGATCCGCGAGTGTCGAC
>NZ_BBSK01000012.1:0-53644 GCF_001319805.1 Burkholderia sp. E168m22 | reverse complement strand
ATGATCCATTCAGTGCCGATCAAGCGAAAAAGGCGCGCTCGACGACTGCGGAGCACGCCTTGTGTAAGTCGGTGAAAAAAACGGCTTATTTTAGCCGAAAAGGCTTACGCCGGGCGGGATTTCGGACGCCCGCCCCGCAGGAGCCCGGCGGGGCGCCCGCCGGATCGAGCCCCGTGCGAAGCGGCGTCGGCCGACGGCGGGCCAGGTTCAGCGCCGGGCCGCCAGCGCGTCGCGCACCCGCGCATCGTCGAACCGGTGGCGGCACACTTCCGCGCCGTCCAGCAGCAGCACGGGTACGTCCTCGTCGTAACGCGCGACGAGCGCCGCATCGGTGTCGATGTCGATATAGTCGACCGCGACGCCGAATTCGGCCGCCACCGGCGCCAGTGCGTCGCGCATGTCGTCGCACAGGTGGCACCAGCCGCGGCCGTAGAGCGTGAACATCGGCGCGTTACTTCTGGCGCGGCCGCACGGGCACGAACTGCGTGTTGTCGCCACGCCGCACGAGCACCGCGACCGCCTTCTGCGGATCGAGCTGCGCGGTCACGTCGGCGAACTGCTTCGCGCTCGTGATGTCGGTGTCGCCGACGCGCAGCACGATGTCGCCGCGCTGCAGGCCCGCACGGGCGGCCGGGCCGTCGACGCCGTCGATCTGCACCCCGTTCTTCAGCTTCAGCGTCTTCAACTGCTCCGCGGTCAGGTCGCTGACCGTCAGGCCGAGCGAATTGGTCTGGCGCGGCTTCTGCGGCGCGTTCTTGCGCTGCTCGGCCTTTGCCGTCGATTCGGCCGGCGTCTCGGCGATCGTGATCGGCAGATCGCGCGCCTGACCCTTGCGCCACACGTTGACCGTCGCCTTCGTGCCAGGCTTCGTGTCGCCGACCATGCGCGGCAGGTCCGACGCCGCGTCGACCGGACGGCCATTGAACTTCAGGATAATGTCGCCCGGCTGGATACCGGCCTTGTCGGCCGGGCCGCCCGGCTCGACGCTGCTGACGAGCGCGCCTTCGGCCTTCGGCAGCCCGATCGAGTCGGCCACGTCCTTCGTCACTTCGCCGATCGCCACCGCGATCCGGCCGCGCGTGACCTTGCCCGTCGCCTTCAGCTGGTCGGCCACGCGCATCGCCTCGTCGATCGGAATCGCGAACGAAATGCCCATGAAGCCGCCGGTGCGGCTGTAGATCTGCGAGTTGATGCCGATCACCTCGCCCTGCATGTTGATCAGCGGGCCGCCCGAGTTGCCGGGGTTCACGGCGACGTCGGTCTGGATGAACGGCAGGTAGTCGCCCGTATTGCGGCTCTTCGAGCTGACGATGCCGGCCGTGACCGTGTTGTCGAGGCCGAACGGCGACCCGATCGCGACGACCCACTCGCCGACGCGCACCTTGTTCGAATCGCCGATCGCGACGACCGGCAGGTTCGATGCCTGGATCTTGACGACCGCGACGTCCGTGCGGTCGTCGACGCCGATCAGCTTCGCCTTGAATTCGCGCTTGTCGGTCAGCGTCACGTAGATGGTGTCGGCATCGTCGACGACGTGCGCATTGGTCATCACGTAACCGTCGGCCGACACGATGAAGCCCGAGCCGACGCCGCGATTCTGCTCGGTGTCGGGCCCGGTGTCCGGCGCGTTCTTCGGGCTGCTGCCGTTGCCGCCGCCGTTGCCGGGCGCCTGCGGCAGCGGAATGCCGAAGAAGCGCCGGAAGAATTCCGACATGTCGCCGTTGTCGAAGCCGGGCGGGAGCATCCCGCGCGGGCCGCTCGTCGGCACGTTGGCGGTGGTCCGGATGTTCACGACGGCCGGGCCGACCTTTTCGACGAGGTCGGCGAAATCGGGAAGGCTGGCAGCCGGAGGCGTGACAGCGACCGCGGTTTGCGGGACGAGCGGCAGGCAGGCACACAGCGCCGCCGCCGCGAGCACTTTGCGCAGCGTGAGTTTCGTCATGTCGGAAGCCGTAGCGTTACTTGGAAGCCTTGTATTCTATGGCAGACGCGAACTGCTGCAACGTCGCCGGCGGCACTTCGCCGAGCACGGTGATCCAGTAGTCGCCGCGGCGCTTCACGAGAACGTGCGTCGCACCGGTGCTGCCCGCGCCTTCCTTGCGCGTATTCTTTTCGGCCGGCTCGATGAAGACCGAGATCGTCGCGAGGCCGTCGGTGAAGACGGCCTGATCGACCGGGATCGGCGGATCGCCCGCATCGCGCGCGGCCATCGGCCGGCGCACTTCACGAATCTTCTGGAAGCCGGCGACGCTCGGCGCGAGCTGCCAGCCCTGCGCTTCCATGTCGACCGCCGCGACCGGCGGGCGCACGACCGTCCAGCCGCTCAGGTTGCGCATGCCGGCTGCAATCGCGGCCTTGTCGCCGCTCGCGCCGCCGGTTTGCAATTGCGAGAACGCGATCTGTTCGAGCACGTGATCGTTCGCGTCGAGCGTCTGCGAACGCAGCAGCAGCCCGGTGCGCGCGTCGGCCCACAGCTTGTACGTGAAACGGTAGGCATCCTTCGGCACGAGCTCGACGACCTGCGCGTCGATCCCGGCCACGCGGTCCTTGCCGAGCGACTTCGCATCGTAGACGGACATCACGTGCTCGCCGCTCGCGCCGAGCAGCGCGGGGAACGAGTCGCGCGTCTGGCGGCGCTCGACCACGCACAGCTTGCGCTCGGGCACGAACGTGTACAGCTCGTCGTTGTGCCGCAGCAGCTTGCGCGGCTTGCCGTCGAGCGTCTCGATCCGCTCGAACTCGCCGTCGCGGGACGAGACGTGCGCGATGCGTGACGACTGCACATACCCGCCGCGCTGGTAGACGAACGTACCTTCGTAGCTCTGCTGTTGCGCCGCCTGCTGGACGCGGTCGAGCCAGTCGGCGGCACCCTTGCGGGTCGCGACGGGATCGTCCGGTTGCTGGGCGCTGGCGGGAAGGGATTGAACGGACAACAGGGCGGCTGCGCAAAGCAGGAGGGCCGGCAGCCGCTTCCATCCGGAGATGGCGTGATTCAACTGCAATGTCCGCATCGGGTTTATTGGCCTGGCGTGGTGGTCACGGCAGCGCGGATCAGCGGCATCGAACCCGTGACGACGGGCTGCTGGGCGAATTGCTGGTGCGCTTCAAGGTATTGGTCGAGGCTGGCGTCGCGAATGATGTTGACGTCCTGCAGACCCGGCTGGGCCGATGCCTGCGCAACCGTCACGCGCTGCGGATTGCCGTTCTGCGGCGCGCCTGCCGATGCGACCTGGACGGCGCCCGGCGCACCGGCCGTCTGCATCTGCGGAACGACGATCCACGTCAGCGTGGCGGCCGCGGCGGCCACCGCGAATGCCGGCACGACACGGCGGCGCAGCGACAGCAGCTTGCGCGCGACCGGCGCGGCCGCCGGTGCCAACAGGTGCGGCTCGCTTTCGAGCGCCGCCGACATGCGCGCGGTGAACGCGACGCTCAGCGCGGGCGCCAGCGCGAGCTCGTCCGAGCGCAGCGCATCGCCGATCAGGTGGTAATGGGCCCACACGGCGCGATCCGCGCGGTCGAGCTCAGCCAGAAACTGCCCGTGATCCGGGCCATCGAACATTTCGCCGTCGACCAGCGCGGAAAGGCGCTCGCCGCGCGAGCACGCTTGCGATTGCGTATTGACCGACCCCATGATGCTCCCCATCTTGCACACCCCGTCGTGACTTCACGACTCTATCCGTAACTAGACCCCGACCCGCGTCGTTCCGCCCGTCGCGCTTACCAGCGCTTGCCTTCGGGCGTATCGAGCAGCGGACGCAATTTGGCAGCGATTGCTTCGCGCGCGCGGAAGATCCGCGACCGGACCGTCCCGATCGGACAGCCCATCATTTCCGCGATCTCTTCGTAGCTCAGGCCCTCGATCTCGCGCAGCGTGATTGCCTGGCGCAGTTCTTCGGGCAGCAGAGCCATTGCAGCGTTGACCGTCTCGGCAATCTGCTTGCTCATCAACATCGACTCAGGCGTGTTGATATCCCTTAGTTGGTCTGCGTCGGAGAAAGTTTCCGCTTCCTCCGCATCGGCCTCGGTCGAGGTCGGCGCCCGGCGGCCTTGCGTCGCAAGGTAGTTCTTCGCCGTGTTGACGGCAATTCGGTACAACCACGTATAGAACGCCGATTCGCCGCGGAATTGCGGCAGCGCACGATACGCCTTGATGAACGCGTCCTGGGCCACATCCTCGACCTCGGCGGGATCCCGCACGAGGCGCGAGATCAGCCGAATGATCTTGCGGTGGTATTTGGAGACCAGGAGTTCGAACGCCGCCTTGTCGCCCTTCTGTACGCGCTCGACCAGAGCCTGATCGATTTCTTTTTCACTCACCTGACAAATCCGTTAACTAGGGATGCAACGCGGAGCGTTATTGTAGCGTTCCGGCGCCGGCCGCTGGTTACGGTCGGTAACCGCACCGCCGTCATGCCCGCCCCACCGCTCCGGCCGTTCTCGCCAGTACCGACAGCGCGCTGAACGACGCGGCGTCGAGCGCGTCGGCCGGAATCAGCAGCGGCCGGGCCCGCCGGGCGCCCTGCCCGACCGACAGCACCAGCAGCAGGCTGCTCCAGTGCGCATGGCCCGTCACGCGGCCACGGGCCAGCAACCGCCCGGTGCGGCCAAACGCCGCAATCTCCCCGAAGGCATCGATCCGCAACTCGGCCGGTAGCCGGCGGGCGCAAGCGCGCGCCGCCCATACGGCCAGCAGTGCCGCCGTCGCGGCCGACACGCCTGCGCCGGCGGCAGCGCCCGCGCGCGGCGCCCAGAACAGGTACGCCGAGGCGGCAGCCGACGCGACGAACGCGGCCAGCACGAGATACGACACGGCCGAGGCCCGCAACGCAAAGCGCTGCGGACGCCCGGCCGGAGCATCGAATGGACTCGTCAAGCGATTCGACGTCAGACGCGCTTGAACACCAGCGTGCCGTTGGTGCCGCCGAAGCCGAAGTTGTTCTTCACGGCTACGTCGATCTTCATGTCACGCGCGGTGTTCGCGCAGTAATCGAGATCGCACTCGGGGTCCTGGTTGAAGATGTTGATGGTCGGCGGCGACACGTTGTTGTGCAGCGCCAGCACCGTGAACACCGATTCGAGGCCGCCCGCGCCACCCAGCAGGTGGCCCGTCATCGACTTCGTCGAGTTGACCACCATCTTGTACGCGTGCTCGCCGAAGGCCGCCTTCACCGCGTCGGACTCGTTCTTGTCGCCCAGCGGCGTCGACGTGCCATGCGCGTTCAAGTACTGCACCTCGTCGGCATTCAGGCCGGCGTCGCGCAGCGCCGCGACCATGCAGCGGCGCGGGCCGTCCATGTTCGGCGCGGTCATGTGGTACGCGTCGCCCGTCATGCCGAAGCCCACGACTTCCGCGTAGATCTTCGCGCCGCGCGCCTTCGCCGCCTCGTACTCCTCGAGCACCATCACGCCGGAACCCTCGCCCAGCACGAAGCCGTCGCGGTCCTTGTCCCACGGACGCGACGCGGTAGCCGGATCGTCGTTGCGGGTCGACAGCGCGCGCGCGGCGGCGAAACCGCCGATGCCGAGCGGCGACACCGTCGATTCGGCACCGCCCGCGACCATCACGTCGGCGTCGCCGGCCTGGATCAGCCGCGCGGCGAGGCCGATGCTGTGCAGGCCGGTCGTGCAGGCCGTGACGGCCGCGAGGTTGGGGCCCTTCAGGCCGAACATGATGCTCAGGTGACCCGAGATCATGTTGATGATCGAACCCGGCACGAAGAACGGCGAGATCCGGCGCGCACCGCGATCGACGTAGGTCTGGTGCGTATCCTCGATCATCGGCAGGCCGCCGATGCCGGAACCGACCAGCACGCCGATGCGTTCCGCATTGGCTTCGGTCACTTCCAGCCCGCTGTCCCGCATGGCCTGGACGCCGGCGGCGATGCCGTAATGGATGAACGTATCCATGTTCCGGGCTTCCTTCGCCGGGATGTACTCCTCGGCGCTGAAACCCTTCACTTCGCCCGCGAAATGGCAGGCGAGGTTCGATGCATCGAACTTCGTGACGGTAGCGATACCGGACTTGCCGGCGACGAGATTGGCCCAGCCGTCGGCAACACTATTGCCAACAGGCGAAATCAGCCCCAGGCCTGTAACGACAACACGACGGCGGCTCACGGTAACCTCTTTTCCATTATTGGATGACAAAAACAAAAGCCACAGTGGCCACAGGAACCAGCCCTGCGAGCCCTGTGGCTGTTAGTCCGTCCGGCGCGAAGCCGGCAGGATGGCGCGTCAATCGCGAAGATCGCGGCGACGTGGCGGACAAGCGCGAAAGGCGCTTACGCCTTGACGTTTGCGCGAGCGTAGTCGATCGCTTGCTGAACGGTCGTGATCTTCTCTGCTTCTTCGTCCGGGATTTCCATGCCGAACTCGTCTTCCAGAGCCATCACCAGTTCGACCGTGTCGAGCGAGTCCGCGCCCAGGTCGTTCACGAACGAAGCTTCGTTCTTGATCTCGGCTTCCGCGACGCCCAGTTGCTCAGCGACGATCTTCTTGACACGTTGTTCGATGTTGTCCATTACCCCTCCGAGGGAAAGTTCAGATTTACAAGTGCGCGCATTTTATCAGGTTTGCTGACGCCAAAACGCGCGTTGGCTTGATGGTCGATCAAGCGCCGGTCCGCCTGAAAAACGGGATACGGCGCGGATGGTAAACGAAAACCGTTACGACATGTACATGCCGCCGTTCACGTGCAGCGTCGTGCCGGTGATGTAACCGGCCTGCGGCGATGCGAGGAACGCGACGGCATGGGCGATGTCCTCCGGGCTGCCGAGGCGGCCGAGCGGAATCTGGGTCTTGAGCGCGGCCTGCTGTTCTTCCGGCAGCGTCTTCGTCATGTCGGTGTCGATGAAGCCCGGCGCCACGCAGTTCACCGTGATGCCGCGGCTGCCGATTTCACGCGCGAGCGCACGCGTCATGCCCGCGACGCCGGCCTTTGCGGCCGCGTAGTTGACCTGACCCGGATTGCCGGCCGAGCCGACCACCGACGTGATGTTGATGATACGGCCGCCGCGCGCCTTCATCATCGGGCGCAGCACCGCGCGCGACAGACGGAACACCGACTTCAGGTTGGTGTCGATCACCGCGTCCCAGTCCTCATCCTTCATCCGCATCGCGAGCTGGTCCTGCGTGATGCCCGCGTTGTTGACGAGCACGTTCAGCGCGCCGAATTCCTTCACGGTCGCATCGATCAGCGCCTCGGCGGCGGCCGCGTCGTTGACGTTCAGCACCGCGCCGCGGCCCGTGACGCCCGCTTCCGCGAACGCCGCGGTGATCGCGGCGGCGCCCGATTCGCTCGTCGCCGTACCGATCACCGTCGCGCCCAGGCGCGCGAGTTCGAGGGCGATCGAACGGCCGATGCCGCGCGACGCGCCGGTCACGATCGCAACCTGTTTATCGAGAGTCTTGTCCATGAATCGAATATCCGTTGCTTGGGAAAAGGCGCCGCGTCAGGCGGTCGCGAGCTTGAGCGCTTCGTCGAGCGAAGCCGGATCGAACACCGAGGCGCCGACCAGGTTGCCGTCGATGCGCTTCGTCAGGCCGGCGAGCACCTTGCCCGGACCGCATTCGATCACGTGCGTGACGCCCGTGCCGGCGATGTGCCGCACGCACTCGACCCAGCGTACCGGGCCTGCAGCCTGGCGCACCAGCGCATCCTTGATCGCGGCCGGATCGCTGACCACGGCGACGTCGATGTTGTTGACGACCGGAATCTGCGGCGCCTTCACGTCGACGTTCGCGAGATAGTCGCGCAACTGGTCCGACGCCGGCTTGAGCAGCGACGAATGGAACGGCGCCGACACCGGCAGCGGCAGCGCGCGCTTCGCGCCCTTCGCCTTCGCGATTTCGCATGCCTTTTCGACCGCAGCCTTGCTGCCTGCGATCACCACCTGCGCGGGCGCATTGAAGTTCACCGCTTCGACGACGCCCGCATCCGCGGCTTCGGCGCATACCGCGCGTACCGTGTCGTCGTCGAGGCCCAGGATCGCGGCCATGCCGCCCTGGCCCACCGGCACGGCCGTCTGCATGGCCTGCGCGCGGAAGCGCACGAGCGGCACCGCGTCCTTGAACGCGAGCGCGCCGGCCGCGACGAGCGCCGTGTATTCACCGAGGCTGTGGCCGGCGACGATCGACGGCGCCGGGCCGCCTGCCTGCTGCCACGCGCGATAGCACGCGTACGCCGCGGTCAGCATCACGGGCTGCGTGTTGGTGGTCAGGTTCAGCTCTTCGGCCGGGCCTTCGGCGATCAGCTTGCCGAGATCCTGATTGAGTGCATCGGATGCTTCCTGGAGCGTCTCGCGCACGACGGCCAGATCGGCGAATGCGTCGAGCATCCCGATCGCCTGCGAGCCCTGCCCCGGAAAAACGAATGCAAATTTCATATCGTCCCCAATTGAATCGATTCGGACGGCGCACACGAACGGCGCGCCGATGGGACCCGCGCGCGGCAATGCGCGCCGCGGATCAGAAGCGGAAGACCGACGCGCCCCAGGTGAAGCCGCCGCCGACGCCTTCGATCAGCACGTGCTGGCCACGCTGGATGCGGCCGTCGCGCACCGCGGCGTCGAGCGCCAGCGGGATCGACGCGGCCGACGTGTTGCCGTGCTGGTCGACCGTCACGACCATGCGCTCCTGCGGCAGGCCGAGCTTGCGGCAGGTGCTGGTCATGATGCGGATGTTGGCCTGGTGCGGAATCAGCCAGTCGATTTGCTCGGGCGCGAGATTCGCCTTCGCGAGCGCCTCGATCGCGACCTTTTCGAGCACGTTGACCGCGAGCTTGAATACGGCCTGCCCGTCCATGTGCAGGAACGCGCTGCCGTCGATCACGCCGCGATTGACGTTGCCCGGCGTGCACAGGATGTTCGAGTAGCTGCCGTCCGCGTGCAGCGCGCTGCCGAGCACGCCCGGCTCTTCCGACGCGGACAGGATCACCGCGCCCGCGCCGTCGCCGAACAGCACGCAGGTCGTGCGGTCCTTGAAGTCGAGAATGCGCGAGAACGTCTCCGCACCGACGATCAGCGCGGTGCGGTGCTGGCCGCTGCGGATGAAGCTGTCGGCCGTCGCCATCGCGTATGCGAAGCCCGAACACACGGCCTGCACGTCGAATGCCGCGCCGCCGTTCTTGATGCCGAGCTTGTTCTGCAGCAGGCACGCGGTGCTCGGGAACACGAAATCGGGGGTCGAAGTCGCGACGATGATCAGGTCGATCGACTGCGGATCGACACCGGCCGCTTCGATCGCACGACGCGACGCCTCGAGCGCGAGATCGCTCGTCGTGACGTCCGGTGCGGCGAAATGGCGCGCATGGATGCCCGTGCGCGCCACGATCCATTCATCGCTCGTCTCGATGCCTTCCTTCGCAAGACGATCGGTCAGCTGCTGGTTCGTGACGCGGTCGGGCGGCAGGTAGCTGCCCGTGCCGAGCACGCGGGAATAGAGAGTCGATTGGGCCATTTATGCTTTAGAGGATTGCGCAGCGGAAGGTTCGGCGTGATGGCCTGCGGCCGGGCTTGCCTGGCCCGCGCCGCCCGCGTCGTGTTCGCCGTCGCCGAGCGACACTGAATTATCCGCCATCGCGCGCGCGAGGCGCTCCAGCACCCCGTTTTTGACGGCATCATACCCGCGTTTGATCGCCCACTCAAACGCGTAGGCGTCGGCCGAACCGTGGCTCTTGATCACGAGGCTCTTCAGCCCCAGCAGCGCCGCGCCGTTGTACTGGCGGTGGTCGACGCGCTTCTTGAAACGCATCAGCACGGGCAGCGCGAGCAGTGCCATCAGCTTCGACATCAGCGAACGGCCGAACTCCTCGCGAATGATGTCCGACAGCATCTGCGCGAGCCCTTCCGACGTCTTCAGCGCGACGTTGCCGACGAAGCCGTCGCACACGATGACATCGACGGTGCCCTTGTAGATGTCGTTGCCTTCCACGTTGCCGCGGAAATTGAGCGTGCTGGCGCGCAGCAGCTCGCCTGCGCGCTTGATCGTCTCGTTGCCCTTGATGACCTCTTCGCCGATGTTCAGCAGGCCGATCGTCGGGCGCTCCTTGCCTTCGAGCGCGGCCACGAGCGCGTGCCCCATCTCCGCGAACTGCAGCAGGTGCTGCGGCTCGCAGTCGACGTTCGCGCCGAGGTCCAGCATCATCGTGTAGCCGGTCGGGTTCGGCAGCGCGAACGCGATCGCGGGCCGCTCGATGCCGGGCAGCGTCTTGAGTACGTAACGGGAAACCGCCATCAGCGCGCCGGTATTGCCGGCGGAGATGCAGGCCTGCGCCGCGCCTTCCTTGACGTGGTTGAGCGCGACGCGCATCGAAGAATCCTTCTTCTTGCGCAGCGCCACTTCGACAGGGTCGTCCATCGCCACGACTTCGGTGGCGGGCACGATGGTCAACGCGGGATCGTCGAGGGCTTTCAGCTTCTTCAGCTGAGCGCGAATCGCGCTTTCGATGCCGACGAGCATCAGGTGCGCATCGGGATGCGCGCGGACGAACTTGACTGCCGCGGGAACGGTCACGGACGGGCCGTGGTCGCCTCCCATGCAATCGATTGTGAGCTTTACGGTCATGGAATGCGACGAATTTCAGGCACAAAAAAGCGGCAGTTGAATGCCGCCTTTTTGTTGAGCCAGGAAAGTGTCAAGCGAACCAGTTGTCACGCGAACGGCGAGCGTAGCGCGCAACGCGTGACTTGACGCTTAGTCGTTCTTCGTCTTGACGACTTTCTTGCCGCGATAGTAGCCGTTCGGGCTGACGTGGTGACGCAGGTGCACTTCACCCGTGCTCGGCTCGACTGCCAGCGGCGCTGCCGTCAGGAAATCGTGCGAACGATGCATGCCGCGCTTCGACGGCGACTTCTTGTTTTGCTGGACTGCCATGACTAACTCCTAAATAATTTTCCGGATTCTAACACAGCCCGATCCGGCGCTTAACTACCCTGGCCCAAAGCCCTTACGCCTTCCCGCGCCACAACTGCTTAGTGTTTCTTGGTGCCGTCACCGTCCTTCTTCAACGCTTGCAGCGCTGCGAACGGATTCGGCCGTTTGCCTTCGTCCCCGGCTTCGTCGGACTCTTCGTCCGCCTCTTCCGCGGGACCGCTCGCACCCGACACGAGGCTTTCGTGAACTGCCGGGCAAACCTCGTGCTTGGGCACGAGCGGCAACGAAAGCAGCAATTCCTCTTCGATCAAGTCGACGAGATCGAACTGGCGTGAGCCCACGATCACATCGGCTTCATCGTCGTCGAGCGGAAATTCTTCAGCTTCTTCTTCGGTCGCGACGACGCGGTACGTCATGTCCACGTCGAACGTCTGGTCGTA
Source organism: Burkholderia sp. E168m22 (assembly GCF_001319805.1). Taxonomy (NCBI): domain Bacteria; kingdom Pseudomonadati; phylum Pseudomonadota; class Betaproteobacteria; order Burkholderiales; family Burkholderiaceae; genus Burkholderia; species Burkholderia sp. E168m22. The sequence continues at coordinate 42,329 of NZ_BBSK01000012.1, read as the reverse complement.
CGGCGTCATGCAGCGCTGGCACGTGAGCCACGCATGGCCATGCACCGCGAGGCGCAGATACGGCTGCTGCCCGTCGGCGCCGTCGTCCTGCAACTCCTTCTGCGTGAACCCTTCCGCCTGCCACGTGAAGACCGTGTCGCGATCTGGCGCGTCCGTCGGCACTTCGTTTAACATGCGCGGCAGTTGCGAGAGGTGTACCGCGCCAGCTGCCTGCCGCCCGCTGCGGGCGAACTCGAACAGGTCGACCGCGTGCGGATCGAGCGCCGCCGCAGGTTTGCCAGAAGAAGTGTTCATGTGCGCTCCTGCCTACAGGCTGACTTGCGGGATCCGGCTTGGCACCGCTCGCGTACGGCTCATCGAGGATGACGTACTTTACTTCCGAAGACCCGGCAGGCGCCACCACAACGGATGCCTGCCGACGAAAAGCGGGAAAGCATACCTGTTTTACCTTTTGCGGTCAATCACTTAAGCTTGCGTCCGCGCAACGCCGCGCCCCACCTGACGACTCACCGATCCAACCGACCATGCCGGATACCGTTTGCCGCCCGCCGCGGCTGATTCTTGCCTCCAGTTCCCGTTACCGCCGCGCACTCCTCGAGCGCCTCGGCGTACCGTTCGACGTCGTGTCGCCCGACCTCGACGAAACCCCGCTGGCCGGCGAAACGCCGGCCGCGACCGCACTGCGCCTCGCCGGCGCGAAGGCGCGCGCCGTGGCCGCGACGATCGACGCGCCGGACGGCGTGCTCGTGATCGGGTCGGACCAGGTCGCGACCTTCGACGGCCACCAGATCGGCAAGCCCGGCACGCACGAGCGCGCGCTCGCGCAACTCGTGTCGATGCAGGGCCGCGAAGTCGAATTCCACAGCGCGCTCTGCCTGTACGACAGCCGGACGGACGACGCGCAGGTCGAGGACATCGTCACGCACGTGCGCTTCCGCTCGCTGCCCGAGGCCGAACTCGACGCCTACCTGCGCGCGGAAACGCCGTACGACGTGGCCGGCAGCGCGAAGTCCGAAGGGCTTGGCATCGCCCTGCTCGATGCAATCGACTCGGACGACCCGACCGCGCTCGTCGGCCTGCCGCTGATCGCCCTCACCCGGATGCTGCGCGCCGCCGACTACCCGCTGTTTGCAACCACCCGTGGAGACCGCGCATGACCGCCGGCACGCTTTATCTCGTCCCGAACACGCTCGGCGAAGGCGACGAATCGATGCTCGCCGCCGTGCTGCCCGCCGCCGTGCAGGCGCGCGCCGGCACGCTCGGCTACTACATCGGCGAGAACGCGAAAACGACGCGCGCGTTTCTGAAGAAGATCGGTACGACGCGCCCGATCCAGGAAATCGAGATCAGCGAACTGAACGTGAATACGCCGGCCGGCGCCATCGACCGGCTGCTCGCGCCGGTACTGGCCGGCGCGGACGCCGGCCTCGTGTCGGAGGCCGGCTGCCCGGCCGTCGCCGATCCCGGCGCGCTGCTGGTACGCCGCGCGCACGAGCGTGGCGTGAAGGTCGTGCCGCTCGTCGGGCCGAGTTCGATCCTGCTCGCGCTGATGGCGTCGGGCCTGAACGGCCAGAGCTTCGCGTTCAACGGCTATCTGCCGGTCGATGCGGCCGCGCGCGCGAAACGCCTGCGCGAACTCGAGCAACTGTCGCGCAAGGCGCGCCAGACGCAGATCTTCATCGAAACGCCGTACCGGAATCACGCAATGCTCGACACGCTGGTCGCGACCTGCGCGCCGTCGACGCAAATCTGCGTCGCGGCCGATCTAACCCTCGCGACCGAGACGATCGCGAGTCGCACTGTGGCGGACTGGAAAAAGGCGCCTGCACCGAATCTGCACAAGCGCCCCGCGATCTTCCTGCTGCTCGCGAACTGATGCCAAGAACGGCGATCAGTTAATTGAAAGGCGGGCCATCGCGGCCCGCCGATTGTCGCCGGTCGCCGGTCGCCGGTCGCCGGCCGTCAGCGGTCAGCCGTCAACGCAGGCTGACCGACGCGCCGCCGGCCGTCAGCGCCTTCATCGCGGCGCCCCCGACGGCCGCGCCGAACTTGCGCGCGACGCGATTCGTCAGGCTTTCCTTCACCGTATAGTCGACCAGATCCGGCGCCTTCAGCACGTCGCGCGCGACCGTGTCGGTCGTGCCGTAGCCGTCGGCGAGCCCGAGCTCGACGCTCTTCTCGCCGGTCCAGAACAGGCCCGAGAACATGTCGGGCGTCTCGTGCAGCCGCTTGCCGCGGCCATCCTTCACGGCCTTGATGAACTGCGCATGCACCTGGTCGAGCAGCGCCTGCGCGTGCGCGTCCATCTTCGGCGTTTCCGGCGAGAACGGATCGTAGAAGCCCTTGTTTTCGCCCGACGTATGCAGGCGCCGCTCGACCCCGAGCTTGCCCATCAGCCCGGTGAAGCCGAATCCGTCCATCAGCACGCCGATCGACCCGACGATGCTCGCCTTGTCGACGAAGATCTTGTCGGCCGCGGACGCGATGTAATAGCCGCCCGACGCACACATGTCGGTCACGACGACGTACAGCGGCTTGTCCGGATACTTGCCGCGCAACCGCCGGATCTCGTCGTAGACCATGCCGGCCTGCACCGGGCTGCCGCCCGGGCTGTTGATCCGCAGCACCACGCCGACCGTGCCGTCGTCGTCGAACGCGGCGTCGAGCGCCGTGTTGATGTCGTCGGCGTTCGCGTTGACGCCCGCCGCAATCTCGCCGTCGATCGTCACGAGCGCCGTATGCCGCCCGCTCGACGAGAACTTCGAATCGCTGGAGAAATCGATCAGCGCGAACGCGAGCAGCACGAACACGCCGAGAAACGCGAAGCGGAAGAAGATCTTCCAGCGCCGTGCGGCACGCTGCTCCTTGACGGCCGCGAGCGCGATCCGCTCGAGCGCCGCGCGCTCCCAGCTCGGTTCACGGCTGTCGGGACGGGAAGAGGAATCCGGGGAATTCGGTTGGTCGGCCATGCAGTGATGTCGTCAGTCGGTCGTGGCGGGAGTGGCGGGATGCAGATCGGCATCGGGTACCCAGAATACCGCACGGCCGTCGGGCGTGTCGCGCTCGTCGACCTCGACCGGCCGCAGGCGGCCGCCGCGGCACGGGCCGCCGACGCACTTGCCGGTATCCGGCGCGTAGATCGCACCGTGCGTCGCGCACATCAGATAAAGGCCCGACGACTCGAAGAACTGCCCTTCGGCCCAGTCGAGCTCCATCGGCACATGCGCGCAGCGGTTCAGGTAGCCGTAGGCGCGGCCGTCGTAGCGCACGAAGAACACGACGGCCTGCTCGCCGCGCAGTGTCGCGTCGACCCGCACGCCGGCACCGCCATCGGTCAGTGCGGCCGATGCGCACACGCGCACGGCGTCCGGCGCCGCGCTCATGCGTGCTCCCGCAGCCATGCGGCCAGCGCGCCGACGTCCGGCGCGACGAAGCGCGGCGTGAGCGCCGCCAGCGCATCGGCCGTATGCGCGCCGTACGCGACGCCGACGCCGGCTGCGCCGGCGCTGGCGGCCATTTGCAGGTCGTGCGTGGTGTCGCCGATCATCACGGTGCGCGACAGGTCCTGCCCCAATTCCCGCGACAACTCGTGCAGCATCGCCGGATGCGGCTTCGAGAACGTCTCGTCCGCGCAGCGCGTCGCGTCGAACCAGCTCGTCAGCTTCGACTGGTCGAGCACGCGGTTTAGCCCGACCCGCCCCTTGCCGGTCGCGACGGCGAGCAGGTAGCCCGTGTCGCGCAGCTCGGCGAGCAGCTCGCGCACACCGGCGAACAGCTCGATGCGCTGGTCGTCGAGCAGATAGTGATAGCGGTAGCGCTCGGCCAGCCGCGCGTAGTCGGACGGATCGAGGGTCGGCGCCGTGATCTGCAGCGCATCGCGCAGGCCGAGGCCGATCACGTAACGGGACGCCTCGTCGGACGGCGTGGGCAGGCCGAGATCGCGGCATGCCGCCTGGATGCTGTGCGCGATGTGCGCAGTCGAATCCATCAGCGTGCCGTCCCAGTCGAAGACGATCAGGTCAAATTGCTGTCGAGCCATGCGGTTCAGGCGGTATCGCGCAATGCGCTGAGTTGATCGAGGAAACGCCGGCATTCGGCCGGCAGCGGCGCATCGAACTGCAGCGCCTCGCCGGTCAGCGGATGCGCGAGCTTGAGGCGGTGCGCGTGCAGGAACATCCGTTTGAGCGACGGCTGCGCATTCGCGCGCGCCAGCGCCTTGTTCAGTGCGAAATCGCCGTACTTGGCGTCGCCGGCGATCGGCAGGCCGAGATGCGCGAGGTGCACCCGGATCTGATGGGTCCGACCCGTTTTGAGTTCCGCTTCGACGAGCACGTAGTCTGGCCAGCGGTCGACGAGATTGAACACCGTATGCGACGCCAGCCCGTCGTCCTGCACGCGCACGCGGCGCTCCCCTTCCGGGGTCGAATACTTGAACAGCGGCGCCTTCACCGCACGGCGACGGCCCCAGTCGGGCTGCCATTCGCCGTGCGCGCACGCGAAGTAGCGCTTGTCCATCCGGTTCTCGCGGATCTGCTCGTGCAGGCCCACGAGCGCCGTGCGCTTCTTCGCGAGCATCAGGATCCCGGACGTCTCGCGGTCGAGCCGGTGCACCAGTTCGAGGAATTTCGCGCGCGGGCGCGCCTGCCGCATCTGCTCGATCACGCCGAACGCGACGCCGCTGCCGCCGTGGACCGCGACCCCGGCCGGCTTGTCGATGACGAGCATCGCATCGTCCTCGTACAGCACGTCGAAATTCGCGGGCGGCACGACCGGCGTGTCGGCACGCGCGAGGTCGGCCGCCGCCACGCGCACCGGCGGCACGCGAACGAGGTCGCCCAGTTCGAGGCGGTACTGCGCGTCGATCCGACCCTTGTTGACCCGCACTTCGCCGCTGCGCAGGATCCGGTAAATATGGCTTTTCGGCACGCCTTTACAGACGCGCAACAGGAAATTGTCGATGCGCTGACCGGCCGAGTTTTCGTCGATCTCGATCATCGATACCTGGCCGCTTGCGACCGAATTCTGGGATATTTTGCCTAACTCATTCATACTGAATATAATTTTGCCCAGCCTGACGTTGTGGGTGGCCTGTTCGGCCGGCCCCGGCTGAATCGGGCAAGGCGCAAGCGCAAACTGCTATTTTACTTGCGCCGGGGGTCCGCTGCTCACCCCTAATCAAAGAGAAGCAGCAAGTTGCACGCACGGCGCCGCCCGTCGGCAAGGATCGCGCCCACAGGCGGATTCGGTCGGCAAGGCGCCGCGGTAACGGAAAGTTGGTTGAAAAGAATTTGATCGGCAGCCCGACGGCGCGAAGTGCGTCCGCAGGCTGCCGGTTGCGAAAATTACGGCGTTGCGCCCGATTTGGCCCCGCGAAGCGTGCGGGGCTTGGCGACGTCAAACCAGGGAAGTACACCCCAAGCGGGAAAGTCGGGCTAGATTCGATACTCCCCGCTGCGGCCCAAGCCGCAGCATCTGCCGCCCGTCGGCGCGCGCGACGCATTGCGCGCGCCCGTGGCAATGCCCGGACAGGCTTAGCGCGCTTTTGCAGCGTGCGGTGTGTGAACGCCGTGCTTTGAAGCCGTATTCGCAGGTGCCCTATGGCCGCCGGCCCCGTCTTTCGGGCCCAAGCGCCTCTTCAGGCAATTCTCCCCGCCAGCATTCCCGCTCCAGCGTGCTCGTGACAACACAACAAGGTGCGGCCTGTCGTCGTTCCCGCCCTCGCGCCTGACAACCGCGAGGCGCCGGCAGCGGAGCCGCCTGGAGTCGTTCATGAAACGCATGCTGTTCAATGCGACGCAGCAGGAGGAGCTGCGCGTCGCCATCGTCGATGGGCAAAAGCTCATCGACATCGACATCGAAACCGCCGGGCGCGAACAGCGCAAAGGCAATATCTACAAAGGTGTCATCACCCGTATCGAGCCGTCGCTCGAAGCGTGCTTCGTCAACTACGGCGAAGACCGCCACGGCTTCCTGCCGTTCAAGGAAGTCGCCCGCCAGTACTTCAAGGAAGGCATCGACATGCGCTCCGCGCGCATCCAGGATGCCCTGCGCGAAGGCCAGGAGCTGATCGTCCAGGTCGAGAAGGAAGAGCGTGGCAACAAGGGCGCCGCCCTCACCACCTTCATCTCGCTCGCCGGCCGCTACCTCGTGCTGATGCCGAACAATCCGCGCGGCGGCGGCGTGTCGCGCCGGATCGAAGGCGACGAGCGCCAGGAACTGCGCGAAACGATGGCGCAACTGCAGATTCCGGACGGCATGAGCATGATCGCCCGTACCGCGGGCATCGGCCGCAGCGCCGAGGAATTGCAGTGGGACCTGAACTACCTGCTGCAACTGTGGCGCGCGATCGAGGCTGCCTCGCAAAGCGGCAATTCCGGCCAGCCGATGCTGATCTATCTGGAATCGAGCCTCGTGATCCGCGCGATCCGGGACTATTTCCAGCCGGATATCGGCGAAATCCTGATCGACACGAACGAAATCCACGATCAGGCCCGCGCATTCATGGACATCGTGATGCCGGACAACGTCGCGAAGGTGAAGCGCTACCACGACGACGTGCCGCTGTTCTCCCGCTTCCAGATCGAGCACCAGATCGAAACCGCGTACTCGCGTACGGTCCCGCTGCCGTCCGGCGGCGCGATCGTGATCGACCACACCGAAGCGCTCGTCGCGATCGACGTGAACTCGGCACGCGCGACCAAGGGCGCGGACATCGAGGAAACGGCCACCCGCACGAACCTCGAAGCGGCGGACGAAGTCGCCCGCCAGTTGCGCCTGCGCGACCTCGGCGGCCTGATCGTGATCGATTTCATCGACATGGAATCGGCGAAGAGCCAGCGTGAAGTCGAGCAGCGCCTGAAGGACGCGCTCAAGCACGATCGTGCGCGCGTGCAGATGGGCAAGATCTCCCGCTTCGGCCTGATGGAGCTGTCGCGCCAGCGCCTGCGTCCGGCGCTGTCGGAAGGCAGCCACGTGACGTGCCCGCGCTGCAACGGCACCGGCCACATCCGCGATACCGAATCGTCCGCGCTGCAGGTCCTGCGGATCATTCAGGAAGAAGCGATGAAGGAAAACACCGCGGCGATCCACTGCCAGGTGCCGGTCGAGGTGACCGCCTTCCTGCTGAACGAAAAGCGTCAGGAAATCAACAAGATCGAGTCGCGCTTCAAGGTCGGCATCGTGCTGATCCCGAACAAGCACCTCGATACGCCGCACTACAAGCTCGAGCGCCTGCGTCACGACGACGCGCGCCTCGACGATCCGCGCGCGTCCTGGAAGATGGCCGAGGAAGCGGCTCGCGAGCTCGAGTCGGAAACCGGCTACAGCAAGCGTGCCGCCGAAGTGAAGCCGAAGCAGGAAGCCGCGGTCAAGGGCATCACGCCCGAGCGTCCGGCACCGAGCGCGGCGCCGCAGCGTCCGGTCGAGCCCGTTGCCGCCCCCGCCCCTGCGCCCGTCGCAGCGGCAAGCGGCGGTTTCATCGGCTGGCTGAAGGGCCTGTTCGGCGTGTCGCCGGCACCGGCGCCCGCACCGGTTGCTCCGGCACCGGCGAAGGAGCAGGCAGCCCGTCCGGCTCGCGAACGCACCGAAAAGACCGAGCAGCGCGGCGGCGATCGCAATCGCAACCGTCGCGGCGGCGCCCAGCAGGCGCAAGGCGGCCGCGACCAGGCAGCCGCAGGCCGTGGTCAGCCGCAACGCCAGGAACGCGAAGGCAAGGAAGTGCGCGAACCGCGTGAAGGCCGTGAGCCGCGCGAGGGCCGTGAGCTGCGTGAAGGTCGCGAGGGCCGCGAAAACCGCGAAAACCGCGAAGGTCGCGAGAACCGTGAGGGTCGCGAGGGCCGTGGTCCGCGCGAAGGTCGCGAGCCGCGTGAAGGCCGTGAGCCGCGCGAACCGCGCGAAAATCGCGAGCCGCGCGAGCGTGCCGAACAGCCGGAAGGCGGCGACGCAGCCGGCCGGGGTGAGCGCCAGGAACGCGGCGAGCGTCGCGAGCGCGGCGAACGTCGCAAGCCGACCCAGCATGCGGCCACGCTCGAGACCGTCACCCGCGGTGAAAACCATCCGGAACCGGAAACCGACAAGGCTGCTGCAGAAGCCCTGCCCGGCGCGGAACTGGCAGCCGATGCGGAAGCCGGCGCACGTGACGGCGAAGAACGTCGCCGTCGCCGTCGCGGCCGCCGCGGCGGTCGTCGCGAGCGCGAGGAAGACGGCGCAGTCGACCAGGCAGAGCAAGGTGTCGAAGCCGAAGGTGAAGTCGCGGCGCAAGCCGTGACGCCGGCCGCACCGGTCGCAGCCGAACCGGCCCATACGGCCGCACCGGCAGTCGTCGCGGCCGTGGCCAGCGCGGTCGCCGTCGAAGCCGTCGTCGAGCAGCATGCCGCACCGGCCGCTGTCGAAGCGCAGCCGGCACCGGCACGCGTCGAAGCGGCTCCGGCCGCCCCGGTCGAGCCCGCCGTCGCCGTCCAGGCAGCAGAACCGGCACCGGTCGCACCGGTGATCGCGGAAGCGGGCCCGGCTCCGGTCGCGGTGTCGCCGACCGACGCGTTCGAAGTGCCGGCAACCGCGCCGGCCGCTGTCGAGGCGCCGCAAGCTGCGCCGGTCGAGCAAGCCGCTCCGGCCGCCGTGGCGATCGAAACCGCTCCGGTGGCAGTCGAACCGGCACCGATCGAAGCCGCCCCGGTCGAAGTCGTCGCCGCACCGGCCGAGGCCGTCGCTGCACCGGCACCGGTACCGACGCCGGCTCCCGCCCCCGCCCCCGCCCAACCGGCAGCCGCGCCCGCTTCGGCGAGCCTGGATGTCGTGCTGGAGCAGGCCGGTCTCGTCTGGGTGAACACGGACGCCGACAAGTTCGCGGCCGCGCAGGAAGCCGCGTCGCGGCTCCCGCGCCCGGCGCGCGTGCCGCGCGAACGCAAGGTGCTGCCGCCGGCCGATACGGCCCCGATGCAGCAGGTCGAAACGACGCACCACTGAACGGCGCATCGCACGACCAGGAAAAGCCCGCCTCCGGCGGGCTTTTTCACGTCCGCGCTGCGGGTTTCCGCCCACCGGCCCCGCCGGCCGGTTGCGGCTAAAATAGCGGTCTGGTTCGCACTTCTTCCAACATGTCCCGACGCATCATTCCTCTCGCCGACGTCAGCGGGATGCCGGACGTCTCCGGCGTCGCGCATGCCCCCGACGGCACACTGGCCGACACGTTCGCCAGGCCGCTGCGCGACCTGCGCATTTCGGTGACGGACCGCTGCAACTTCCGTTGCGTGTATTGCATGCCACGCGCGGTGTTCGACAAGGACTACCCGTTCCTGCCGCACAGCGCGCTGCTCACGCACGAGGAAATCGAGCGCGTGGCGCGGCTCTTCGTCGCGCACGGCGTCGAGAAAATCCGCATCACGGGCGGTGAGCCGCTGCTGCGCAAGAACCTCGAATTCCTGATCGAGCGCCTCGCGCGCCTGACGACGCATGCCGGCCGCCCGCTCGACCTGACGCTGACGACCAACGGCTCGCTGCTCGCACGCAAGGCGCGCGCGCTGAAGGACGCCGGGCTCACGCGCGTCACGGTCAGCCTCGATGCGCTCGACGACGCGCTGTTCAAGCGCATGAACGATGCCGAGTTCGCGAGCGCCGACGTGCTCGACGGCATCTTCGCCGCACAGGCCGCGGGCCTCGCGCCGGTCAAGGTCAACATGGTCGTGAAGCGCGGCACCAACGACAGCGAGATCCTGCCGATGGCCGAGCGCTTCCGCGGCACCGGCGTGATCCTGCGTTTCATCGAATACATGGACGTCGGCACGTCGAACGGCTGGAACATGACCGAGGTACTGCCGTCGGCGGACGTCGTCGCGCGCATCGCCGAACATTTCCCGCTCGTGCCGCTCGAGCCGCACACGGCGGCCGAAACCGCGCAGCGCTGGGGCTATGCGGACGGCAGCGGCGAGATCGGCGTGATCTCGAGCGTCACGCAGGCCTTCTGCGGCGACTGCACGCGCGCGCGGCTGTCGACCGAAGGCAAGCTGTACCTGTGCCTGTTCGCGTCGACCGGCCACGACCTGCGCGCACTCGTGCGCGGCGGCGCGAGCGATGCCGAGATCGCGACCGCGATCGCCCGCATCTGGCAGGCGCGCACCGACCGCTATTCGCAGCTGCGCGGCAGCGCATCGGCCGATACCGCGCCCGACGGCGCCGGCAAGCGCGTCGAAATGTCGTATATCGGCGGCTGACGCACGCCGCTCTGTCCACCCTGCGCACGATGCCCGCCCCCGCCTTCCCGTCAATTGCCGGCCTGCTGCTCGCAGGCGGGCGCGCCACCCGCATGGATGGTGTCGACAAGGGCCTGCAACTGCTCGACGGTACGCCGCTCGCGCTGCACGTGCTGCGCCGGCTGACGCCGCAGGTCGACGAGACGCTGATCAGCGCGAATCGCCATGCCGATCGCTATGCCGAGCTCAGTGCCCCGTTCGACGCGCGCATCATCGCGGATGAAACGCCCGACTTCCCCGGCCCGCTCGCGGGCCTGCTCGCCGGCATGCGCGCGGCGCGCGCACCGCTGGTCGCGTGCTCGCCGTGCGATACGCCCTATCTGCCCGTCGACCTCGTCGCACGGCTGCGGGCGGCGCTCGACGCGCAGCAGGCGGACATCGCGATGGCCGTCACCGTCGACGCGCAGCAGGTGCGCTCGCCGCAGCCGACGTTCGCGCTGCTGCGCACGTCGCTGGCCGACGACCTGGCCGCCCGGCTCGCGGCCGGCGACCGCAAGGTGCGTGCGTGGTACGCACGCCACAAGACGGTCGAAGTCGAGTTTCGCGACGAGCGTGCGTTTTACAATGCCAACTCCTGGCAGGAACTCGCCGCGCTGGCCCGTCGCTGACGGCCCTGTGCCGTTCCCGCCCGGCGCCCGCCACACGCGAAACCCGCGCCCCGGCACCCTCCTCGCGCCACCGGCCACGAACCCGATACGCCTTGCGGCGCAGTCCGACTGATGATCACGCACTCCTCGCCCGCCTCCCGAACCGCACCCGACCCCGATGCCCCGCTGTCGCTCGCCGACGCGCAGGCGCTCGCGTGCCGCTTCGCGGTGCCGGTCGACGCGTGTGACACGGTGACGCTGCGCGAGGCGCTCGACCGCGTGCTCGCGGCCGACGTGAGCGCGCCGTTCGACATTCCCGCGTACGACAACTCGGCCATGGACGGCTATGCGTTCGACGGCGCCGCCGCGGCATTCGCATCGGCGCAGGGCGAGGTCGCGATGCCGGTCGCCGGCACCGCGTTCGCCGGCCATCCGTTCGACGGCGCCGTGGCGGCCGGTGCATGCGTGCGCATCATGACGGGCGCGCCGATGCCGGCCGGATGCGACACGGTGATTCCGCAGGAACGCGTGCGCGTCGACGGCGACACGATCCGCTTCGCCGCGCACGACGTCGCGCACGGCGCGAACTGCCGCCGGGCCGGCGAGGATCTCGCGCGCGGCGCCTGTGCGCTCGCCGCGGGCCGCATCCTGCGGCCGTCCGATCTCGGCCTGCTCGCGTCGTTCGGCATCGCCGACGTCACGGTGCGCCGCCGCGTGCGCGTCGCCGTGTTCTCGACCGGCGACGAGTTGCGCGAGCCCGGCGAACCGCTCGGCCGCGGCGCGCTGTACGACAGCAATCGCGGCATGCTGATCGCGATGCTCGAACGGCTGCACGTCGACACGCTCGACCTCGGCATCGTCCGCGACGACCCGACCGCGCTCGAAGCCGCATTGCGCGCCGCCATCGCCGCGCAAGCCGATGCGGTCATCACGTCGGGCGGCGTGTCGGTCGGCGAAGCCGACTTCACGCGCGACGTGATGGCGCGGCTCGGCGACGTGACGTTCGCGAGTCTCGCGCTGCGGCCCGGCCGGCCGCTCGCGTGCGGCACGCTCGCCCGCGCGGCCGACGGCGCCGGCCACGCGCTGTTCTTCGGGCTGCCCGGCAATCCTGTCGCGTCCGCCGTGACGTTCGTTGCGATCGTGCGTCCTGCGCTGCTCAAGCTGGCCGGCACGCAAACGCCGCCGCCCGCCATGTATACGGCGCTCAGTACGCAGCCGTTGAAGAAGCGTCCCGGCCGCACCGACTACCTGCGCGGCATCGCGACGCGCGCCGCCGACGGCCAATGGCACGTCGCGCCGGCCGGATCGCAAAGCTCCGCGTCGTTGAGCGGCCTTGCCGCCGCCAACTGTTTCATCGTCCTGGGCCACGATACCGCGGCAGTCGACGCGGGCGCCCCGGTCGACATCCTGCCGCTCGACGGCCTGATCTGAATTCCAATCGGTATATCTCTACGGGGGCAATCCGCACATGAAGAAACAAATCTCGTCGATCGCCGCGGGGCAGACCGCAAAGGCGCTGATCCTCGTCTACCTGACGTTCAGCGTGCCGATCGTGCTGCTCGGCATTCTGGTCGCGTATATCCGCTACGGGATGGTCGAGTTGAGCACGATCCTGAGCGCACTGCTGCTGAACGCGATCCTCGGTTTCGTGCTGCTGTGGATCGCGTGCCATGCGTACAACTGGGTCGCATCGCGCTTCGGCGGCATCGAGATCGTGCTGTCCGATCCGCCGGAGGAAGCGTGAGCGGCACGCCGCTGATCCGCGCGGCCGACCCGCGCGACGTCGGCGCGATCCTCGCGCTGATGCGCGAGCTGGCCGAGTTCGAGAAGCTCACGCATCTGTTCGTCGCGACCGAAGCCGATCTCGCCGACGCGCTGTTCGGCGAGCACCCGGCTGCCGAAGCGCTGGTGGCCGAGCGCGACGGCGCGATCGTCGCGTACGCGCTGTTCTTCCACAACTATTCGACCTTCCTCGGCCGCCGCGGGCTCTATCTCGAGGATCTGTACGTGCAGCCGTCGCAGCGCGGCACGGGCCTCGGCACCGCGATGCTGCGTCATCTCGCGGCACTCGCCGTCGAGCGCCGTTGCGCGCGCTTCGAATGGTCGGTCCTCGACTGGAACCAGCCGGCAATCGATTTCTACGAGAAGATGGGCGCGACCGTGCTGCCGGAGTGGCGCATCGTGCGCGTGACGGGCGACGCGCATTGAGGGCGAGCCGGCCGCGCCGGCGATCGCCGCACAAGAAAACGGGCGCCGCGGCGCCCGTTTTTTTCCGTCCGGCAGCGGCCGGCAACGCGCATCACGCGTCGTCCGCATCGGCGCCTTCGGCCCCGTCCGCGCCGAGCAGCCCGGCCGCCGTGTCGCCCGGCAGCGCCTCGACCTGCTTGAGCTTGCGACTCATCACCCGCGTGCGCTGCTCGGCGGACTCGATCGAACGCGTGACCGTTTCGAGCTGCGCCTTCGTGCGCGCGAGCACGTCGCCGAACTTGCCGAACTCCGTCTTGACCGCGCCGAGCACCTGCCACACCTCGCTCGAGCGCTGCTCGATCGCGAGCGTGCGGAACCCCATCTGCAGGCTGTTCAGCAGCGCGGTGAGCGTGGTCGGCCCGGCGACCGTCACGCGATAGTCGCGCTGGAGCAGGTCGGTCAGCCCCGGGCGGCGCAGGATCTCCGCATAGAGCCCCTCGGTCGGCAGGAACAGCAGCGCGAAATCGGTCGTATGCGGCGGCGCGACGTACTTCTCGGCGATCGTGCGCGCTTCCATCCGCACCCGCGCCTCGAGCGCACGCGCCGCCTCCTCGACGGCCACCGCATCGGCGCGCTCCTGCGCGTCGATCAGCCGCTCGTAGTCTTCGCGCGGGAATTTCGCGTCGATCGGCAGCCACACCGGCGGCGCGTCGCGCGTGCCGGCATCGCGGCCCGGCAGCCGGATCGCGAATTCGACGCGCTCGGTGCTCTTCGGCACCGTCGCGACGTTCTTCGCGTACTGGTCGGCCGTCAGCATCTGTTCGAGCAGCGCTTCGAGCTGCACCTCGCCCCAGGTGCCGCGCGTCTTCACGTTGGTCAGCACCTTCTTCAGGTCGCCGACACCGGCCGCGAGCGTCTGCATCTCGCCGAGCCCGCGATGCACCTGCTCGAGCCGGTCCGACACGAGCTTGAACGATTCGCCGAGCCGCTGCTCGAGCGTCGCATGCAGCTTCTCGTCGACGGTGCGACGCATCTCCTCGAGCTTCGCTGCGTTGTTCGTCTCGATTTCCTTCAACCGCTGTTCGAGCGTCGCACGCACCTCTCCGATCCGGCGATCGTTTGCCTCGGTCAGTTGCGTGAGCTGCCGGTGCAACGTGTCGCCGAACAGCCGCAGCGCACCCGTCTGCTCCTCGCGCGCCTGCTGGGCCTGGCGCTGCAGGCTCTCGCGCATCGCGTCGAACTGCTGCGCGTTGCCGGCGACGAGCTTGCCGAGCTGCTGCGCGAACCCCTCGATCTGGTTGTTCTGCACGGTCGCCACGCTCGTCAGTTGCGCGGCGAGCGTCTGCTGCAACTGGACGAAGCTGCCGGCAAGCTCGGTACGCGAGCCGCGTGCGTTTTCGACGATCTCGCCGCGCAATTCGCGTTCGAGCCGCTCGACCGCGCGCGCCTGAGCATGCGCGGCGTCCTCGATCTGATCGCCGAGCACGGCCGCATCGTCGTGGCGGCCGCCGCGCACGAGCGCGACGATCGCCACCGCGAGCGCGACGGCCAGCACGACGACCGCCGCCAGCAACAACGTCATCGTCATGCGCGCGGCTTCCCGATCACGTCAGGGTTGATCGGATTCGGCGGCTGCCCCGCACGCGGCCCCTCGCCGAGCGCGGCGATCAGGTTGTCGGCAGCGAGATTCGCCATCGCGCGGCGGGTCTTTTCGGTCGCGCTCGCGATATGCGGCGTCAGCACGACGTTCGGCACCTCGAGCAGCGCCGGATGCACGCTCGGCTCGCCCTCGTACACGTCGAGGCCGGCCGCGGCGATCGTCCCGTCGCGCAGCGCGACGGCCAGCGCCGCATCGTCGACGATCCCGCCGCGCGCGATATTGGTCAGCGTCGCCGTGGGTTTCATCTTCGCGAGCTCGGCCGCGCCGATCGTGTGATGGTTCTCCTGGGTGTACGGCAGCACGAGCACGACATGATCGGCGCGCGCGAGCAGCGCATCCTTCGACACGTATTCGGCATTCAGCTCGGCCTCGATCTCCGGCGCGACCCGCGACCGGTTGTGATAGATCACCTGCATCCCGAAGCCGCGCGCGCGGCGCGCGAGCGCCTGGCCGATGCGGCCCATCCCGATCACGCCGAGCGTCGAGCCGTGGATATCGGTGCCGAGAAAGCCGTCGTACGCCCACTTCTGCCAGTGACCGGCGCGCAGCCAGTGTTCCGATTCGGCGATCCGGCGCGCGGCGGCCATCATCAGCGCCCAGCCGAAATCGGCGGTCGACTCGTTCAGCACGTCGGGCGTGTTGGTGCCGAGCACGTTCGCCGCGTTGAACGCAGCCATGTCAAAGTTGTTGTAGCCGACCGCCATGTTCGCCACGACCCGCAGGCGTGGCGCCGCCGCGAGCGTGGCCGCGCCGACCGGATCGCCGGCCGTCAGCGCGCCGTCCTTGTCGGCCAGACGCGCGGCGAGCGCGTCGGGCGCGAGCGCGTCGCCGTCGTTCCAGTCGACGTCGAAATACTGCTTGAGCCGTTCGATCACGTCCGGAAAGATCGGACGCGCGACCAGGATCTTCTGCATCGCCATCTCCGCATGCCGCGGACGGATCGCGGCGCGCCATGCGCCGCCGGAGCCGCCCGCTCGGGGTTGAAAAACGTCAGCTTACGCCGTGAAGAAAAGCCACGACGTAAGCAGGAATACCGGTATCAGCACGACGAGCGCCCAGCCGAGGTACGCGAAGAAACTCGGCATCTTCACGCCGCGCGATTCGGCGATCGCCTTCACCATGAAATTCGGCGCGTTGCCGATATAGCTGTTCGCGCCCATGAACACCGCGCCGGCGGAAATCGCGGCGAGTGTCGACGCGCCGGTCGTCATCAGCGTCTGCGCGTCGCCGCCCGCGAGGTTGAAGAACACGAGATAGGTCGGCGCGTTGTCGAGGAACGACGACAGGATGCCCGTCGCCCAGAAGTACATCGCGTCGATCGGCCTGCCGTCGGGCCCCGTGACGAGATGGACGATCTGCGCGAACGCGCCGTCCGCGCCCGCGCGCAGGATCACGATTACCGGCGCAATCGTCACGAAGATGCCCGCGAACAGCTTCGCGACCTCCTCGATCGGCGCCCAGTTGAATGCGTTGCCCTCGCGCGCGGAACGCGGCGTCAGCGCGAGCGACGCGAGCGTCACCACCACGAGCGCGACGTCGCGCACGAGATTCTGCAGCGCGACGTGCGTCCCCCACACGTCGAACGAGATGCCCGGCTTCCACACGCCACTCATCAGCACGAGCGCGATCACGGCCGCCAGCAGCACGAAGTTGATCTTGCCGTCGATCGACAGCGCCGCGCCGTCGGGCGTCGGATCGAGCGCGGCCGGCCGCTCCTCGCCGCCCTTCCGGTAGAAGTACGTATCGAGCACGAAGAACAGCGTCAGCAGCACCACGCAGATGAACAGCATCGGCAGCGCGAGGTGCGTGGTCGTCCAGAAGAAGCTCACGCCGTTCAGGAAGCCGAGGAACAGCGGCGGATCGCCGAGCGGCGACAGCGAGCCGCCCGCATTCGCGACGAGGAAGATGAAGAAGATCACGACGTGCACGACATGCTTGCGGTTGTCGTTGGCGCGCAGCAGCGGCCGGATCAGCAGCATCGCGGCGCCGGTCGTGCCCATCACGCTCGCCAGCAGCGTGCCGAGCGCGAGGATCGCGGTATTCAGCTTCGGCGAACCATGCAGGTTGCCGTTCACGCAGATGCCGCCCGCGACCGTGTAGAGCGCGGTGAGCAGCACGATGAACGGAATGTATTCCTCGAGCAGCGCATGCACGAGCGTGCCGAACGCGGTGCCGACGCCGAATGCGACCGCGAACGGCGCCAGGAACACGATCGCCCAGCCGGCCGCGATCTTGCCGAAGTGGTGATGCCAGAACACGGGGGCGACGAGCGGGAACAGCGCGATGGACAGCAGGATTCCCGCGAACGGGATGCCCCAGAGCGCGGACAGCGTGGCACCGTCGAGCGTGGCGGCCGATGCGAGCGCGGGAGCGGCGCCAAGCGCGATTCCCGACGCCATGCCCGCCCAGGCGGCATGTCGTTTCATGCGGAACTTCCTTGTTCGAGTAGGGGTGAATGCAGCGGGCGCGTCAGGCGCCCCGTACGACGATCGCGTGCACGCGGTACGGGCCGTGCGCGCCCAGAATGATCGTTTGCTCGATGTCGCCCGTGCGCGACGGGCCCGACACGAAATTGACCGCGCGCGGCAACTCGCCGCGCTCCGCGCGAATCAGCGCGAACGCGTCTTCATGACCGGCGACGATGCGTGACGCCGGCACGATCGCGATGTGGGTTTCCGGCAGCAGGCCGGCCGATGCGTAAGTGTCGGGGCCGGACAGCAACACCAGCGACCCCGTTTCGGCGGTCGCGCAGAAGCAGCCGGTGAGGCCGACGAGATCACCGTCGCGCGGCTTGCGGCACTCGACCGACAGGCCTGCGCCGGCCCAGTCGAGATCGGCCAGCGTGCGCCATGCGACGGCCTGCGTCGGCAGACCATGAGCGGCAAGATAGCGGGCGGCGGCGGCGGGCACATCGGCCAGCGTCGCGACTTCGTCGACCGTGGTCGACAGGCGCCCCGCTTCGTCGACGAAAGCCGCGACGAGGTCGGCCGGCGCCGGCGGGCGCGGGCCCTCCGGATGACGGGCGAGATAGTCGGCGACGCCGTCGCGCTCCGCTGCATCGGGTTCGGCCGCGCGCCCCTGCGCCGCGCGGATGCGCGCGAGGATCTGGCGACGGGCAGCGGAAGTGTCCATGAACGGTCCTCGTGACGTTGGCGTGCAATACGTCGGATTATACCGGCCACCCCTGCCGCGACACACCTTCGGCCGAACGGCCGACGCCTACTTCGACGCGTCTTCCTCGACCGGCTGCGCGATGCCGAATACCTGCCGCAGGTACGCGAGATACGCCTTGTCGTCGCACATGCTCTTGCCCGGCGAATCGGACAGCTTCGCGACCGGCTGGCCGTTGCAGCGAACCATCTTGATCACGATCTGCAGCGGCACGTAGCCGAGATCGTTGGTGAGGTTGGTGCCGACGCCGAACGCGAGCTTGCAGCGGCCGCGGAACCGTTCGTACAGCTGCATGACCTTCGGGATGTCGAGCGCGTCCGAGAACACGAGCACCTTGGTGCGCGGGTCGCACCGGTTCGCCTCGTAATGGCGCAGCATCCGCTCGCCCCACTCGAACGGATCGCCCGAGTCGTGGCGCGCACCGTCGAACAGCTTGCAGAAGTACATGTCGAAGTCGTTCAGGAACGCGTCCATGCCGTAGACGTCCGACAGCGCGATCCCGAGGTCGCCGCGATATTCCTTCGCCCACATCTCGAAGCCGTAGATCTGCGAGTCGCGCAGCCGCGGGCCGAGCGCCTGGCACGCCTGCAGGTATTCGTGCGCCATCGTGCCGAGCGGCGTGATGTCGTGCTTCATCGCGTACAGCACGTTGCTCGTGCCCGCGAACTGCGGGCCGAGCCCGTCACGCAGCGTGAGCGCGACTTCCTCGTGCCAGACCTTCGAGAAGCGCCGGCGCGTGCCGTAGTCGGCGATCTTGCAGTCGGCGAATTCGGGCTTCGCGCCGAGCAGCTTGATCTTCTCGCGCAGCCGCTCGCGCCCTTCGCGATAGTCGGGCTCGCGCTGCGTGTTGCGGAAATAGACTTCGTTGACGATCGCGAGCACCGGGATCTCGAACAGGATCGTATGCAGCCACGGTCCCTCGATCACGATGTCGATTTCGCCGTTGCCCTTCGGCGACGGCGTGATCGAGATGTACTTCTCGTTCAGGTGGAACAGCGCGAGGAAGTCGACGAAGTCGCTCTTGATGAAGCGCATCCGCCGCAGGTAGTCGAGTTCGACGTCGGCAAAGCGCAGCGAGCACAGGCCGCGCACCTCGTCGCGAATCTCGTCGATGTACGGCACGAGATCGACGCCGGGCGTGCGGCACCGGAAGCGGTATTCGACGTTTGCAGCCGGGAAGTGATGCAGGACGACCTGCATCATCGTGAACTTGTAGAGATCCGTGTCGAGCAGCGAAGTGATGATCATGATGACGGCAGCGCCAATATCGTGACCGGGCCCCGGCGCACCGCGCGCCGCCCGGTCTGTCGGTCATGTTACCCGAATGCGGGCCGGACCATCGTGAAACCGCCCCGCTGCCCTGCCCCCCGCCCTGCCGTATCGTGCCGGTGCCGGTATGCGGGTATCCGTCTTGCGCCCCCCCATAAACTAATCACGAAACGATATAAGCCGGATAGCCGACCTCGTCATGCGGGTTTTGCGCTTCAGTTACAATGCCGCTTTTGGCGCAAACGCCACCCCATATATACCGCCAAGCAGGAGCGTTTTAATGACTCACGTTGTGACCGAAGGCTGCATCAAGTGCAAATACACGGATTGCGTGGATGTGTGCCCGGTGGATTGCTTCCGTGAAGGTCCCAACTTTCTCGCCATCGATCCGGACGAGTGCATCGACTGCGCCGTGTGCGTCGCCGAATGCCCGACCAATGCGATCTATGCCGAAGAAGACGTTCCGGGCGACCAGCAGCAGTTCACCGAGCTGAATGCCGAGCTGGCGAAGAATTGGCCGTCGATCACGAAGACCAAGCCGGCGCCGGCCGACGCGGACGAGTGGAAGGACGTGCAGGACAAGCTGCACCTGCTCGAGCGCTGATCGCGCGGCGGCCGCAAAAAATTTTATGCGCCGCGGCCCCAAAGTGTTGACAGGTTAGCGAACACTCCATACAATCTCGTTTCTCTGCTGTTGCTTGTTTGTTCCCCGATAGCTCAGTCGGTAGAGCGCCGGACTGTTAATCCGTAGGTCCCTGGTTCGAGCCCAGGTCGGGGAGCCAAAAACGCAAAAGCCCGTTGAAAGTGGACGGGTTTTTTGTTGGAAAACACAGCACGCAGATGTACCGATTTATTCCCCGATAGCTCAGTCGGTAGAGCGCCGGACTGTTAATCCGTAGGTCCCTGGTTCGAGCCCAGGTCGGGGAGCCAAATAGCGAAAGGCCCGTCATGCGACGGGCCTTTTGTTTTTCCGGCCACCGTTCCGTCTTTCTGCTTTTCGTGGCCCGGTCATGCGCATGCTAGAGTCTCTGTCCCGCATTCGCATCCGGTTCCGTCGATGAAGCATCGTTTCCTGCGCTCCGCACCCCTCGCCCTCCTGCTCTCCGCCTTCGCCGCGGCACCGTTCGCACACGCGGAGGAAGTCGGCAGCGTCAACACCCATTTCCGCGTCACGGGCTCCGATCGCGTGGTCGTCGAAGCCTATGACGATCCGGTCGTGACCGGCGTAACCTGCTACGTGTCGCGCGCCCGCACCGGCGGGATCAAGGGCACGCTCGGCGTGGCCGAGGACCCCAGCGAAGCGTCGATCGCGTGCCGGCAGGTCGGCCCGATCAGCTTCAAGGAACCGGTCAAGCAGCAGGCCGACGTATTCAGCGAACGCATGTCGTTCATCTTCAAGACGCTGCACGTCGTGCGCGTGGTCGACAAGAAACGCAACACGATCGTCTATCTGACCTATAGCGACCGTATCGTCAGCGGCAGCCCGAAGAACGCCGTCACCGCCGTACCGATGCCGGCCGGCACGACGATTCCGGTCAAGTAAGGCCGCACCCGCCGGGCGCGCGAGCGATACACTGTCGGTTCGACCGCTCGCGCCCGATCATGTCCTCCACCCGCCTTCCCGATTCCGCACGCTACTGGCGTACGCCGCTCGTGCCGGACGCGGATCTGCTCACGGCCACCTATCGCGATCACGCGTTCGCGCCCCACTGGCACGACGCGTACACGATCCCCGTGATTCTCGAAGGCGCGGAACGCTTCACCTATCGCGGCACCGGCTACGTCGCCGAAACGGGCACCGTGCCCGTGATCAATCCCGGTGAAGTGCATACGGGCTCGCGTGCCGCCGACGAAGGCTGGTGCTATCGCGTCAGCTACATGCCGGTCGAATTCATCCACGAACTCGCGAGTACGATCGCGGGCCGCCCGCAGGATGCGCCCTGGTTTGCCCCCGACGTGATCCGCGACGCCGATCTCGCGGCCCGGCTCACGCTCGCGCACCGGATGCTGGAAGCCGGCAGCGAGCGCGCGCTGTCGTCGCAGGCCGATGCGGCCGGCGATTCGGCCACCGGCGCGCCGCACATCTACGATCCGCTCGCCGCCGAAATCGCGATGCTCGACGCGCTGTCGACGCTGATCGTGCGCCACGCCGACGTGCGGCCGCAACCGGCGCGGCTCGCGGCCGACGAGCCTCGCGTCGACGTGATGCGCGAGCGGCTCGCCGCCGACCTGACGTCCACGGTGACGCTCGACGACGTCGCGCAGACGGTCGGCCTGTCGCCATTTCACGCGGCGCGCCTGTTCACACGCACGACCGGCATGCCGCCGCATGCGTGGCGCAACCAGCTGCGGCTGCAGCGTGCGCTGGCGCCGCTGCGTGCGGGCGTGCCCGTCGCCGATGTCGCCGCGGCCAGCGGCTTCGTCGACCAGAGCCACTTCACGCGGCATTTCAAACGGATGTTCGGCGTGCCGCCCGGGCGCTGGCAGGCAAGCTGACGCGCGGCATCCCGCCATCGCCGGCCGCGCCGCGCCCCGTGCCGGCCGGCACGTGAGCACCGGCCCCGCTCCGGCGGGCGCAAGAACATACAAGCCGGCTCGCCGCCGGCCCGCTATCCTCCCGCTCATGGAGGAGCGCTTCTTGAACAAGACACCCGCATCACCCCCGCGCCGCCCGCTCAACGAATGGCTCGACGGCGCGCGCGACACGATCCCGATGATGATCGGCGCCGCGCCGTTCGGCGTGATATTCGGCACGCTCGTCGGCGGCGGTCCGCTCGCCGCGTGGCACGGCGCACTGATGTCGCTCGCCGTGTTCGCGGGCTCCGCGCAATTCATCGCGCTCGGCCTGATCGCCGGCAGCGCCAGTTTCGTCGTCGTGCTCGCCACGACGCTGATCGTGAACCTGCGTCACCTGCTGTACAGCGCGACGCTCGCGCCCTATGTCGCCCACCTGCCGCTGCGCTGGCGCGCGACGCTCGGCGCGTTGATGACCGACGAGGTGTTCGCGGTCGCCTACGGCCACTACCGGCACTACCCGCCCGGTACGATCGGCCCCCACTACTTTTTCGGCTCCGGGCTCGCGATGTACCTGAACTGGCAGGTCTGGACGCTCGCGGGCATCGGCTTCGGCGCGGCGTTCCCGGGCCTGCAGTCGCTCGGCCTCGATTTCGCGATGGCGGCGACCTTCATCGCGATCGTCGTCCCGCAGCTCGGCACGCTGCGCTATTTCGCGGCGGCCGCCACGGCCGGCACGCTCGCGTACTTCTGGCAGAGCTGGCCGTACAAGCTCGGGCTGCTCGGCGCGGTCGCCGCCGGCGTCGCGATCGGCGTCGTGCTCACGCTGCGGCACGATCGCACGCGCGCCAACGCTCGTTCGGAGGCCGCATCGTGAGCTACGCGCTGTTGATCCTCGGGATGGCCGTCATCACGTATGCGATCCGCTCGACGCTGTTCCTGTTCGGCGAGCGGCTGACGTTCCCGCCGCTCGTGCGAACCGCGCTCGCCTTCGTGCCGGTCACCGTGCTGACCGCGATCATCGTGCCGATGACCGTCTCGCCGCACGGCGGCACGGCCGAGCTGACCTGGCGCAATCCGCAGCTCGTCGGCGCACTCGCGGCCGTGCTCGTGTCAGCCGCGACCCGCCGCCCGCTCGTGACGATCGCGGCCGGGCTCGTGGTGTTCTTCCTGTGGCAAGGGGTCGTCCTCCCGCACTGGCCGGCTACCTGAGCGCACGCTCCATCGCGCGCGCTCAAGTTTCCGCCCGGTGCGCCGATATAGGAGAGGAAGACCCGCCACCGGCCCCGGCGCGCACCGGTCAGTCGACGCTGCGCCCGCCCCGGTGCGCCGTGCCGACGCCGGCTTGCGCGGGCCCCCCTCGAGACGATTCATGGGCCAGATCACCCTTTCCCTCAAGGACGACACGCTCGAGTCCCTGCGCAAGGACTACGACGCGTTCGTCCGCGTGTCGCTGAAACTCGACCCGCAATTCGCGACGCCGTCGTTCGAGGATTTCCTGCGCGCCAAGCTGCTCGACAACATGGTGCCGCTCACCGAGCACGCCGTGCAGCGGATGCTGCAGGGCGGCCAGTACGCGTGGGCCAAGCGCACGCTCGACAAGGAATTTCCGGACGTCGTCGCGATCCTGATGCGGCAGGCCGGCGAATTCGGCTTCGGCTTCGCGTCGCGCTCCGAATGGACGCCCGACGAACTCGCGAAGGCGTGCCGCGACTGGGCGAAGGCGATCGTCGCCGAAGCGCAGGGCGATGCGTCGCTGATCGACCCGCTCGCGTCGCAGATCAAGGGCGCCGCGCAGGACATCCAGACGCTCGAGGAACTGATGCAGACGCCTGCGTGGCGGCTCGCGGAATCGCTGCGACAGCGGATCTACGAGGCCAAGCTCGCGTGCGAGATGAGCGTCGGCAGCATTGCCCGCGACAAGCTCGGCGAACTGCGCGGACTGCTGCGGCTCGGGCTCGCGCACGGCTCGTTCCAGAAGCAGGAAGCGCAGCAGATCATGGAATACCTGCGGCTGCTGAAGCCGGAGATCTTCGTCGAGGAACCGTACGACGTCTTCGCGCGGCTCGCCGCATGGCTGCGCAGCGTGTTCACCCCTGCTGCCGTGCGGCCGCCGCAGGGGCAGGGACAAGGGCAAGGACAACGCCGGCCGTAAGCACGCGTCCCGCTGAACGCATCACCTGATGAAAATGGCCCGGTTCGCGCGAAGCGAACCGGGCCGCCGGATGATCGCCCGTCGCGACGCGCCGTCCGAAAACAGGCGTCGCGACAAGCGCCGGGCACCGCTTACTGCGTGGCGCCCTGGGCCGATGCACCGCCCTGCGCGCCGACCGATGCGCCGCCTTCGGTCGCGTCGTCGGCCTTCGCCTTGGCCGAACCCGCATGGCTCTTGGCCGACTTCGCCGCATGCTTCGTATGCTTCTTGGTCGAATGGACGGCCGACGACGTCGTATCCTTCGCGCCATCGGCTGCCGCGCCGACCGCATCGGTCGCACCGCCCGCCGCATTGCCCGACGCGTTCGCGCCGGCACCACCCTGCACGCCTGCACCGGCACCAGCGGCCGGCGTCTGCGCCTGCACGCCGGCACCGGCCGCGCCTTGCGCCGTCGTGCCCGTCTGGGCGAATGCGGCCGAAGTAGCGAAGGCCGTCAGCGCGGCACCGATCAGCATCGTACGAATCTTGGACATGGCAATTCTCCTCAAGAAGTTGTGCGTCCGGTCCGCAGCGATGCGGTCCGTCGCGTTCCCCGCCGCAACACGCAGCAGGTACGACAGAAGACCCGCGGCCCGCGCGGCCGGTTCGCGAATCTCTCAGACTGTTACCCACCGTTTCATTTGCTGACGAATCGCTCACAGTCCTTTACAACGTGCGCCAGCCGCCCACGCTCGCGTGCCGGCCCCTGGTGCCGTATGATGCGGAGCGTTTCCTCCCGCGCATCGCGCACCTTCCTCGTCATGCCCAATCTGGATTTCACGCTGACCGGCGAATACGTCGAGCTGCACAACCTTCTCAAGATCACCGGCCTCGCGGACAGCGGCGGCACCGCGAAGCTGATCGTCGCGTCCGGCGCCGTGAAAGTGGACGGCGCGGTCGAGCTGCGCAAGACCTGCAAGATCCGCGCGGGCCAGGTCGTGCTGCTCGGCGACACGCGCATCGCGGTACGCGAGGCGTAGCGCCCGCCGGGGTTCCCCCTGCCCGCGACATGGCCATCGGCGCACGCGTTCGACACGGTACGAATAAAGCCGTAAGCTAGCCGTCTCTCAAAATAAATACATATAGCGCGGGCCCGCACCCGCGCGAGCGCCCATTCCATGTCGCATTCCGGTCTTACGCGGACGGCCGCCGCGCCGCCGTCCCTGTCCAGTCATGCCGCCGATACCGCGCGCCTCGCCGCACCGCTCGCGATCGCGCAACTCTCCCAGATGGCGATGAGCGTCACCGACACGGTGCTGCTCGGTTCGCTCGGCCCCGATTCGCTCGCGGCAGGCGGGCTCGGCGCGAACTTCTTCTTCGTGATCGTGACGATCCTGCAAGGCGTGCTGTCGTCGGTCAGCGTGAGCGTCGCGCACGCGCGCGGCGCGCAGGCCGAGGACCGCGTGCCGCACATCTACTGGACGGGCTTCGCGCTGTCCGTGCTGCTCGCGATTCCGGCAATCGTCGCGCTGTCGCTGGCCGAACCGATCTTGCTGATGTTCCACGAGCCGCCGCTGCTCGCGCATCACGTCGGCGAATACACGGGCATCCTGCGCTACGCGGCGCTCGGCAGCCTGATCGGCGTCGGGCTGATGCGCGCGTTCCTGCCCGCGATCGGCGCCGCGCGTCGGCTCCTGTGGGTGTCGATCGGCGGCGTCGGCGTGAACGGCGTGCTGAACTACGGGCTGATCCACGGCGCATTCGGGCTGCCGCGCTTGGGCTTTCTCGGCTCGGCCGTCGCGACGACGATCACGATCTGGCTCACCGCGCTCGCCCTCATCTGGCTGCTGCACGGCCGGCAGCGCTTCCGCCATTTCGTGACCGCCGCGCGCCCGAAGCTGCCCGTGATGGGCGAGCTGATCGGCATAGGCTGGCCGGTGGCGATCACGTACGGGGTCGAATCGACGCTGTTCCTCGCCACCGGTCTCACGGTCGGCGTGCTGGGCGCGACGTCGCTCGCCGCGCACCAGATCGCGCTGAACGTCGCGTCGGTATCGTTCATGGTGCCGCTTGCGATCGGCCAGGCAGCCAACGTGCGCGTCGGCTACTGGATCGGCGCGGGCTCGCCCGTCGCCGCGCGGCACGCGGGCTTCGTCGCGCTGGCGCTCGGCGTCGGCTTCATGTCGCTGTCGGGCCTCGTGATGATCGTCGCGCCGCACACGATCGTCGGCCTGTACCTGCATCTCGACGATCCGGCCAACGCGGCCACGGTGTCACTCGCCGCGTCGCTGCTCGGCATCGCCGCGGTGTTCCAGATCGTCGACGGCATGCAGACCGTCGCGTCGGGTGCGCTGCGCGGCCTGAAGGACACGCGCATCCCGATGCTCGCCGCGACCTTTGGCTACTGGGGCATCGGCTTCCCGACCGGCTACTGGTTCGCGTTCCACGCGGGCCTCGGCGCGCGCGGCCTGTGGTGGGGACTCGCGGCCGGGCTCGCGAGCGTCGCCGCGCTGATGGCCTGGCGCTTTCACCGCAAGACCACTTCGCTGATCGCGACGGCCCGCTAGGGGCTGGTCGCGCTCGTCACGAGCTTGCGCCGCCCCCAGGAGCGACACGACGCAAAATCGCGACCGGCGCTATGCTTGTCGGTTGAACCCCTCGAGACGCCGCGCAAGCGGCGCGACTGCCTCACGATACGTCTGATTACGCCTGACGCCGCGCGACGACGCGCGGCCTTTCCCCTTTCCCGGAGGAGTGCATCATGAATGAAGCAGTTCGGATGGAACGCGACACGTTCGGCGAGATCGCCGTGCCGGCCGACCGGCTCTGGGGCGCGCAGACCGAGCGCTCGCTGCAGAATTTCCGGATCTCGACGGAGAAGCAGTCGCCCGAGCTGATCCACGCGCTCGCGATCGTCAAGCGCGCCGCGGCGGCCGTGAACCAGTCGCTCGGCGTGCTCGCCGACGACAAGGCACACGCGATCATCGAAGCCGCCGACGAGATCATCGCCGGCAAGCATCCGCGCGAATTCCCGCTGGCGGTGTGGCAGACGGGCTCCGGCACGCAGACCAACATGAACCTCAACGAGGTGATCGCGAACCGCGCGAGCGAGCTGCTGGGCGGCGAGCGCGGCGAAGCGCGCAAGGTTCATCCGAACGACGACGTGAACCGCGGCCAGTCGTCGAACGACGTGTTCCCGACCGCGATGCACATCGCGGCCGCGTATGCGATCGTCAACCACCTGCTGCCGGCGCTGCGCACGCTGCGCGCGACGCTCGACGCGAAGTCGAAGGCGTTTGCCGACATCGTCAAGATCGGCCGCACCCACCTGCAGGACGCCACGCCGCTCACGCTCGGCCAGGAGTTCTCCGGCTACGTCGCGCAGCTCGACCAGGGCATCCGTCACGTCGAATCGGCGCTGCCGCACCTGTACGAGCTCGCGCTCGGCGGCACCGCGGTCGGCACGGGGCTGAACGCGCATCCGGAGTTCGCAGTGCGCGTGGCCGACGAGATCGGCCGGCTCGCGAAGCTGCCGTTCGTGACGGCGCCGAGCAAGTTCGAGGTGATGGCGGCCGCCGACGCGCTGGTGTTCGCGCACGGCGCGCTGAAAACGGTCGCGGCCAGCCTGATGAAGATCGCGAACGACGTGCGCTGGCTCGCGAGCGGGCCGCGCTGCGGGCTCGGCGAGCTGTCGATTCCGGAAAACGAGCCGGGCAGCTCGATCATGCCGGGCAAGGTGAATCCGACGCAGTCGGAAGCCGTGACGATGCTGTGCTGCCAGGTGTTCGGCAATGACGTCGCGGTCAACGTCGGCGGCGCGAGCGGCAACTTCGAGCTGAACGTGTTCCGGCCGATGATCGCGCACAACGTGCTGCAGTCGGTGCGGCTGCTCGCCGACGGCGCGCAGAGCTTCAACGATCACTGCGCGGTGGGCATCGAGCCGAACCGCTCGCGCATCGACCTGTTGCTGAACGAATCGCTGATGCTCGTGACGGCGCTCAATCCGCACATCGGCTACGACAAGTCCGCGCAGATCGCGAAGAAGGCGCACAAGGAAGGCACGACGCTGAAGGCGGCCGCGCTCGCGCTCGGCTACCTGACCGAGGCGGAATTCGATGCATGGGTGCGCCCCGAGCAGATGATCGGGACGCGATAAAGGCAGGACGGCGGGCGCGGCGCGTCGAGCGCGGCGCCCGTCGCGCTCAGACCGCGCCCTTCGCGACCTCTTCCGGCTTCATCTCGACGATCTTGTCGAGCGCGGCCCGCACGTCGGCCGCATATTTCGCGAGCACCTTCTGCTCGTCGGTTTCGGGCACGAACGGCGGCACCGGCACCGGGTTGCCGTTCTCGTCGACCGCGACGAACACGACGAGGCAGTCGGTCGTCTGGCGCAGCACACCGCCCTTCGGATCGCCGGCGTGCACCGACACATGGATGTGCATGCTGGTCCGGCCCGTCGCGACGACGCGCGCCTTCAGCTCGACCAGATTGCCGACCAGGATCGGACGCTGGAAACGGATGTTGCCGACGCTGACCGTCACGCAATAGCGGCTCGACCAGACGGCCGCGCACGCATACGCGACCTCGTCGATCCACTTCATCAGCGCGCCGCCATGCACCTTGCCGCCGAAGTTCACGGACGAAGGCTCGGCAAGGAAGCGGAATACGGTTTCGGTACGGTCGAGGGCGGCCGGCACGGGGGACGGTTGGGGCATTGTTGTGGCTCCAGGCGGCAGGGGCGCTGTGATCGGGCCATTATACGTTGCACTGCGGCAACGCGGCGCGGCAAGCCCCGCGTGGCGGGGCTGCGGCGGCCATGCCGGCTCGCGCGCGAACGGCGCCCGTCAGCGGCGCACCGTGATGCCCTGGTCGATCGTCCCGTACATCTCGATACTGCCGCCGCGCTCGCCGGCCGCACTCGCGCCACCCTGCGCACAGGCCGCGCAGACGAGCGCGGCCGCCAACATGCAGAAAATCGTCTTCATCGTTGCATCGCGTCACATGCGGCGGCCCGTTGCCGCCGCGTCCGGCCATTCTACGCGTGGCCCGCGATGGGCCGCGATCCGGCCGGCCACGGCGTCAAAACCGCTGCATCCGACATTTCATCCGGAAGCGAAACATCGAATGCGCACACGAACTACACTGCCTCTCATCCCGCTCGACGAGACACGACGATGACTGACCAAGACGACCACCATTTTCCGGGCCTGAGCCGCATCGGCGCGCTGATCGCCGATCCGGGCCGCGCCGCGATGCTGTGGGTGCTGATGGACGGCAGCGCACGGCCGGCCGGCGAGCTGACGATGATCGCGGGGCTGTCGCCGTCCGCGGCCAGCGCGCACCTCGCGCGCCTGACCGAGGGCGGCCTGCTGGCCTTGGACGTACGCGGCCGGCATCGCTACTACCGCATTGCGTCGGCCGACATCGCGGCCTCGCTCGAAGCGCTGGCGAACGTCGCCCGCGCGGCCGCGCCGCATCGCCCGGTTCCGCCGCCGTCGCGCGCGGTCCCGGCCGAACTGCGCTACGCACGTACCTGCTACGACCACATGGCCGGCGAACTCGCGGTACGCATCTTCGACGGCCTCACCGCGCGTGGCTGGCTGCTCGCCAACGGCGACGCGATCGACACCACCGAGCTCGGCACGCAGGCGCTCGCGCAATGGGGCATCGACGTCGCGCAGCAGCGCGCGCGCCGACGCCGCTTCGCGTGCGGCTGTCTCGACTGGAGCGAACGGCGCTCGCATCTCGGCGGCGCCCTCGGCGCGGCGCTGCTCGACAGCTTCTGTGCCCACGGCTGGATCGAACGCGCTGCCCGCCCGCGCGTGCTGCGCGTCACGGTGCCCGGGCAGCAGGTTTTCGACGCGTGGCTTACGTCCGCTTGACGCCGGCATTGCAGCTGCACGACAACGGCGCGCGATGGACAGGTTTTGTTACATCGCGTGCCATTCGATTTACAAAACACCGTGCCTTGAAACAGGCCAAGCGGATATCGTGAACTGGACGGCACGAATCGACGCGCCGCGATCACAACGATGACGTTCACCATGGCCCCCCTGTTCACGCTCAAGCGCACCGCCCGCTATACGCTGCTCGCGTTCGTCGCGCTGGCGGCGCTGCCGCCCGCCTTCGCGCAATCGGCCGATGCACCGCCGAATATGGCCGCGGCACGGCAACCGGGCGGCGATCCGCCCGGGCGCGTCGCGCGGCTCAATTACCTGTCGGGCGCCGTGACGACCGAACCGGCCGGCACCGATGGGTGGTCGTATGCGGCGGTGAACCGCCCGCTGACGACCGGCGACCAGCTGTGGAACGATGCCGGCGCGCGCTCGGAACTGCACATCGGCTCGACGGCGGTGCGGCTCGGCGAATCGACGAGCCTGTCGGTGCTGAACCTCGACGACACGACGACGCAATTGAAGGTGGGGCTCGGCACCGTGTCGACGCACGTGCGCGATCTGCCGGCCGGCGGATCATACGAAATCGACACGCCGAACCTCGCGCTCGGCATCACCGGCCCCGGCGACTATCGCGTCGATGTCGCGCCGAACGGCGCGAGCACGACGGTAACGGTGCGCAGCGGCAGCGCGACCGTCTACGGCAGCAACGGCCAGTATCCGCTGGCGCCCGGCCAGCAGGTCGTCTTCACCGGCACCGACCTGCAGGTCGCGCAGCAATCGCCCGCACCGGGCCCCGACGCGCTCGACCAGTGGGCCGCCAGCCGCGACGCGGCCGAAGCGCGCTCGGTGTCGGCCCGCTACGTGTCCCGCGACATTCCCGGCTACCAGGATCTCGACGCGAACGGCACGTGGCGCGAAACCCCGAATTACGGCGCGGTATGGGTGCCGAACGACACGCCGGCCGACTGGGCGCCGTACCACGACGGCCACTGGATCTGGCAGGCGCCGTGGGGCTGGACCTGGGTCGACGACGCACCGTGGGGCTTCGCGCCGTATCACTACGGCCGCTGGGCGTACGTGGACGACAGCTGGGCATGGGTACCCGGCCCGATGGCAGTGAGCCAGCCGCCCGTCTATGCGCCGGCGCTCGTCGCGTTCGTGGGCGGCGGGGGCGGCGGCGGTTCCGACTGGAATGTGGCGCTGACGGTCGGCGGCGTCGCCGCGGCCGGCTGCGCATGGTTCGCGCTCGGCCCGGGCGAGCCATGGCATCCCGGCTGGGGCGGCTGGAGCCCGCACTACTACGACCGCGTCAACCGCAACATCGTGGTGAACAACGTCAACGTGAACAAAACCGTGAACGTGACGAACATCACCAATATCACCAACATCAACAAGACGTACGTGAACTTCCGCGCGCCGCACGCGATCACGGCCGTGCCGGCCGCCGCGTTCGTGCACGGCCAGCCGGTCGCGCACTTCTCGCAGCACGTCGATCCGCAGCAATGGCGCAACGCGCACGTCACGCCGGGCACACCCGGCATCGCGCCGGTGCGCCAGAGCTTCACCGGCGGGCTGCGCAATGCCAGCTACCGTCCGCCAGCGGCGCTCGCGCAACACCCGTACGTCGCGACGCGCAATCCGGCCGTGCCGCCTGCGTATCGCGATCAGGCCGCCGCCCACCTCGCGCAGCAAGGCGGGCGCGTGCCGGGTGCCGGCGCGCCCGTCGTGAAGACGAACGTGCCGGCCGACTATACGGCTCGCCCGGTCCGCGTGCCGGGCAAGCCGGGCGGCGGCGCCTGGGCGATGCACAACGTGCAGCTCGTGAATCCGCACGGCCCCGTCGTCCAGCCGGCCGGCGCACCGCGCGAGGGCCAGCCGGCCGGCGTGCAGGCCGGACGGCCGGGCGCACCGGTGCCCGGCATGCCGAATGCCGCACGGCCGGCGAACGGCGAAACGCCCAACGCACCGCGTTTCGACAACGGCGGCACGCCGCGGGCGCCCGGCAACCCGATGCCGCATCAGGCGTTCGCGCCTGGCAATGGCGTTCCACATCCGCCGGAAGCGAACAACGCCCCGCCGGGGACCGGTAATGCGCACGCAGCCAACACGCCGTCGCCTGCGTGGATGCAGCCTCACACGCCGATGGAGCGTCAGCGCGCGGCTCCTCCCACCGCGCTGCACGCGGCAGGACAGAATGCGCTGCCGCCCGTGCGCAGCGCCGCGGTGCCGCATCCGGACGGCGTGCCGGCACCGCAGGGCGTACAGCCCGGCGGCCGCAACGAAGCGCGGCGCACGCTGCCGCAACCCGACCATACCGCGCAGATTCCGCAACCGCGTCCGCGCCCCGATTTCCCGACGCCGGCGCGCCATGCGCAGCCGCAACCGGAACGGGCCGCCCCCGCGCCGCAACCGCGTCCGGACTTCGCTCAACCCGCGCCGCATCGCGAAGTCGCGCCGCCGCGCGTGAACGAGTACCGTCCGCCGGCACCTGTCGTCCACGACGTGCCGCGGCCGCAGCCGCAGGCGCCGCGTATGGAGCCGCGACCGCAGCCGCAGCCCGCGCCCCGCATGGAGCCGCGCCCGTCGATGCCGGCCCCCCGGATGGAACCACGGCCGCAGCCGGCGCCGCACGTCGAAGCGCCGCATCCGGGCAATCCGCCGCCGCAGGGCGGCCACGAGGAACGGCATCGCCAGTAAGTGCAGCAAACCTGAAACAAAAAGGCTCGACCGGCGAATACCGGTCGAGCTTTTTGCAGGATGCGGAGCGATGCAGCCGCGCGGCCCCGGCCGCGCGATCAGACCGCCATCGGCGCAGTCAACGGCTCATGGTGCCGATAGCCGACGAGCGAGAAATCGGACGGCTCGACCTGCTCCAGCCATTCCGGCGCATAGACGCCCGTCTTCGCGTACTCGGGCACGCGCTCGGCAATCTCGAGCCGCGGGCTTTCGTACGGCTCGCGCGTGAGCTGCTGCTGCAGCATGTCGAGCTGGTTCTCGTAGATGTGCGCGTCGCCGATGAAATACGTGAACCAGCGCGGCGTATAGCCCGTCAGCCGACCGACGAGCGACAGCAGCGCGGCCCCTTCCGTCAGGTTGAACGGCGTGCCGAGGCCGACGTCGTTGCTGCGGATGTACAGGCACAGCGAGATCTCGCGCTTCGTCGCGTTCGGCAGGAACTGGTAAAGCAGATGGCACGCGGGCAGCGCGATCTGGTCGAGCACGGCCGGATTCCACGCGTGAAACAGGATGCGGCGATCGGACGGGTTCTCCATGATCGTGTCCAGACACTGGCGCAGCTGGTCGATCGCCTTGTACAGCAGCACCTTCGGCGCGCCGTCTTCGTCGAAACGCGTGACGATCCGGAAGCCGCGGCGCGTCGCATCGGCGATCTGCGCGTCGGCGTTCGCATCGAGCACCTTGTAGCCCGGCCACTGGCGCCATTGCACGCCGTAGACGTCGCCCAGATCGTCGACGCCCTGGCGATACGGGTTCGCGAGCCACTGCGCGTTCTCGTTCGCGTTCGCATCCCACACCTTGCAGCCGAGCGCGCGGAAATCGGCCGCGCTGCGCGACGCGCGCAGGAAACCGACCAGCTCGCCGATCGCGGACTTGAACGCGAGCTTCTTGGTCGTCACGGCCGGGAAGCCTTGCTGCAGGTCGAAGCGCAGCATCGCGCCCGGCATGCTGATGGTGCGGATTCCCGTGCGGTTCTCCTGCCAGGTGCCGGTATCGAGAATGGTACGAACGAGATCGAGATACTGTTTCATGCGGGTTCCTTCGGCCGCGAGGGGCGGCCGTACCCGCCAATTTTAGCAAGCGTGACGCGGAAGCTCCGGCAATGGCGCCGAAAACCCTCCCAGCGTGTCGCCGCGGTCGCGCATGCCGTGCGCGCACATCAGCCGGTAGAGCGTGACGCGCGACACGCCGAGCTCACGCGCGGCATCGGCAAAACGGCCGCGATGGCGCAGCAGCGCCTGCTCGATCGCCTGCCGCTCGGCCGCCTCGCGAGCCTCCAGCAGCGATACCGGCGCGAGCATCGCATAGTCGTTCAGTTCGAGATCGGCCGCGGTGATCATCCGGCCTTCCGACATCACGATCGCGCGGCGCACGCGGTTGATCAGCTCGCGCACGTTGCCCGGCCACGAATAGCCGTACAGCGACGCGACCGCGTCAGGCGAAAAACCGCGCAGGCGGCGATGCGCATCGCCCTTGAAGCGCTCGAGCATGTGACGCGCGAGCACCTCGATGTCCTTGCCGCGCGCGCGCAACGGCGGCTCCTCGATCTTCAGCACGCACAGCCGGTGAAACAGATCCTCGCGGAAGCGCCCTTCGCGCAGCGCCGCTTCCATGTCCACGTGCGTCGCGCAAATCACGCGTACGTCGACCGGCACCGACACGTGCGCGCCGAGCCGCTCGATCTTGCCTTCCTGCAGGAAGCGCAACAGGCTCGCCTGGCTTTCGAGCGGCAAATCGCCGATCTCGTCGAGAAACAGCGTGCCGCCGTTGGCGGCCTCGACGCGGCCGATCTTGCGCTGGTTCGCGCCGGTGAACGCGCCGCGTTCATAGCCGAACAGTTCGGCCTGCAGCAGCGTCGACGGTATCGCCCCGC
Organism: Burkholderia sp. E168m22; assembly: GCF_001319805.1. Taxonomy (NCBI): domain Bacteria; kingdom Pseudomonadati; phylum Pseudomonadota; class Betaproteobacteria; order Burkholderiales; family Burkholderiaceae; genus Burkholderia; species Burkholderia sp. E168m22. The sequence continues at coordinate 8,054 of NZ_BBSK01000012.1, read as the reverse complement.
AATTGATCGCGATGAACGGCGCCTGCGCGCGCGACGAACGCTCGTGAATCGCGACCGCCGTCAACTCCTTGCCCGTGCCCGACTCGCCGGAGATGAACACCGGCGCGTCGGTCGCCGCGACACGGCGGATCGTCCGGAACAGCCCGAGCATCGCATCGCAGGTGCCGACCATCTCGCCTTCGCTGCGCCCGGCGCCGACGGGCGGCGCAACGGGATCGGTCAGGGCGACCATGCCGTGCGCATGACCGACGGTCTCGACGATCCGCGCCGTTTCGTACGGCATCGTCACGTAGTCGAAGCAATAGTCGCGAATGAGATGGCGCAGCGTCGCGTCCTGCAACTGGCCGCGCCGCGTCGCCGCGATCCAGCCGATGTGCTGGATGCTCAGGCAGGATTCGAGTTCGCGCAGGTCCGACGGCTTGAAGCCCGGCGAGAAATCGAGCAGGCCGGCGGTTGCCACGCCGTGCTGCACGACGCGCCGCACATCGCGCACGGTCTCGGCGAGATCGACGCGCCAGCCGCATTCGTCGAAATGGCCGCGCAACGCGTCGTTCGGTTCGCGCGAATAGTAGATCACGTGCCGCTGATCGGCTCCCATATCCTCACCCCGTTCATCAACCGTCTAACGATTGCCGCACACGTAGGTCACGTGCAAAAGGATCGAATCGGGTCAGCCAGAGGTGGCTCGATTCGCCATGCCGATGCGCGGCAACGACAAGGCCTCGCATGATGGCGCTTATCTCGCGTCCAATAATTTTTGACAAGACAACTTGGTTATAGGCACCGAATACGACAAACCCGTTTCAGTACCGACGGCGATGCGGCCCAATCGCTCGAGAGGTCGACGCAGGTCAATCATCTGCACATAGCGCATGCGCAGAAGGACTCCGTCATCAACACACGCGCCGATTTTCATCCTTGAAGCGTGTCGATTGAATCAGCAGTATTCCCGAGCCCCATCGTTTCAGGCCTGAAACATTTTCAGGCGTTTTCGGCCACCATTCGCAACACTCGAGCGCGAATCGCAATGACGGCAATGGTCCCGGTACGGTGGCATGTATTTCGCTGAATACGGAAACGACCGGAGACAGTCGCCATGCGAAAACATCTTTTACTTTCTTTCGTGCCGATGACGCTCGCGCTCTCGGCCGCCGGCCCGCCTGCACCGGCATGCGCGGATGAAGGCATGCAGCCGGATCGCACCGTGCTGCTCGCCGGAAGCACGCCGCGCGTCGTGCAAGCCAACGGGTTCGGTATCGTGGCCGTGTCGGCGCCGCAACCGTTGCCGGCCGCCCAGGCCTCCGTGACGCTGTGGGACGAACTCCCGCCGCCGCCCCTGTTGCCGATGCCGCTACCGGCGCCGCAATCGGGCGACATCCGGCATGCTCTGGAAGGCAACGCGCGAGGCAATACGCATCCCTGAATATTCGCCGCCTCAATTCAATCAGGATGACATATTGAACTGACGATCCGGTCGAACGGGATGCCATCGAGCGGAACCGGTATCGCCGATCTCGCGACATAAAACGTTTTTGTGCTCCGTCCCCCGGCGGGCACTCTTTTTATTCGGACGGTCGTCGCGACGCGAGACATCACGCGTCGCGACGCACGGCGCATCGCACTAGAAGCGCCGACGCCCATGTGGATGCGGGAAATCCGGTGCGCGCCACCGTTCCGGTAAAATCGGCCCCATTCCGTTTCCCTCTTCCCCGACCTTCATGACGACGTTGACCCTGATCGTCGCGCGTGCCCGCAACGGCATCATCGGCCGCGACAACCAGTTGCCCTGGAAACTTCCGGAGGATCTCGCGTTCTTCAAGCGCACGACGATGGGCGCGCCGATCGTGATGGGCCGCAAGACCCACGAGTCGATCGGCCGTCCGCTGCCGGGCCGCCGCAACATCGTCGTCACGCGCGACGCCACGCGCCGTTTCGAAGGCTGCGACACGGTCACGTCGCTCACCGATGCGCTGGCGCTCGCCGCACGCGACGGGGTGCCCGAGGCATTCCTGATCGGCGGTGCGCAACTCTATGCGGAAGGTCTCATGCTCGCCGACAAGCTGATCGTCACCGAGATCGACGCCGACTTCGACGGCGACGCATCGTTCCCGGCGCCCGATACCGCGCACTGGCAGGAAGTCTCGCGCGACGCGCATCAGGCTGCCGCGCCCAACACGTTCGGCTATGCGTTCGTCGTCTACACGCGCAAGCGCGACTGACGACTTCTTCGCACGATGAAAAAAGCCCGACCGGCTCGCGCCGGTCGGGCTTTGTCGTTTCCTGGCGGCCTGCGCCGCGTGCGGCTTACTGCCCTGCGATCGTCATCTGCTCGATCAGCACCGAGCCGGTTTCCTTCGTGCCGCGCACGAGCGAATCCGCACCGATCGCGACGATATGGCGGAACATCTCCTGCAGCGTGCTGGCAACGGTGATTTCCTCGACCGGATACTGGATCACGCCGTTCTCCACCCAGAAGCCCGCCGCGCCGCGCGAATAGTCGCCCGTCACGTAGTTCACGCCCTGCCCCATCAGCTCGGTCAGCAGCAGACCCGTGCCGAGCTTCTTCAGCATCGCGTCGAAATCGTCGCCCGCCTGCGTGTTCGAGCTGCGCAGCGCGAGGTTGTGCGAGCCGCCCGCGTTGCCGGTGGTTTGCGTGCCGAGCTTGCGTGCCGAATAGGTCGACAGGAAATAGCCTTCGACGACACCGTCCTTCACGACGCTGCGCGCCCGCGTGCGCACGCCTTCCTCGTCGAACGGCGCGCTGCCCATCGCGCGCGGCACGTGCGGATCCTCGACGACCTGGATGTGCGGCGCGAACACCGGCTTGCCGAGGCTGTCGACGAGGAACGACGTCTTGCGATACAGCGCGCCGCCGCTCACCGCCTGCACGAATGCGCCGAGCAGGCCGGCCGCGAGCGGCGCCTCGAACAGCACGGGCACCTTGCGCGTGTCGAGACGGCGCGCGCCCATCCGCGCAAGCGCGCGTTCGGCCGCGTAACGGCCCACCGCTTCGGGCGCGGCGAGATCGATCGCGCTGCGCTTCGACGAATACCAGTCGTCGCGCTGCATGTGACGGCCGCTACCCGCGATCGGCGCGCATGCGATGTAGTGGCGCGAGTACGGATAGCCGGCGAGGAAGCCGCGCGACGTCGCCAGCACGAACTGCGAGTGCTGCGCCGACACGCTCGCGCCTTCCGAATTGCGAATCTGCGGGCTGACCGCGAACGCGGCGTCTTCCGCGCGGCGGGCGAGCTCGACGGCCTCGTCGGCGCTCAGCGCCCACGGGTGGTACAGATCGAGGTCGCGCGGGTCGGTTTCGAGCAGCTCGGCCTCGGCGAGGCCGGCCGCTTCGTCCTCGGCCGTGAAGCGCGCGATGTTGTACGCGGCGGCGACGGTATCCTTGATCGCGGCCGGCGAGAAGTCCGACGTGCTCGCGTTGCCGCGCTTCTTGCCGATGAACACGGTGACGCCGACCATCTTGTCGCGGTTGTGCTCGATCGTTTCGACTTCGCCGCGGCGCACCGACACCGACAGGCCGTCGCCCTCGGAGATTTCGGTCGCGGCGTCGGTCGCGCCGAGCGCCTTCGCATGGCGAAGGATGTCCGACGCGATTTCCTTGAGCTGGTCCTGCGTGTGCGGGAAATAGCGCGCTTGTACGTCGAGATTGGCTGCCATCGTCTTGGTATCCGGTGGCGGGCGGGCGCCCGCATGGTCAAAATGTTGCGTATCCCGCGATCATAGCAAGGTCCGGGGCCGCGCACAGACAAGCTTGGGGTGTCCGCGCCGCGATACAATGCCGCCCATGACACGCAAAACCCGAATCCAGCCGATCGAGCCTGTCGCCGAAGAGGACGACAACGGCTACGATCGCCCCAGCAAATCCCAGTTGAAGCGCGAAATGCACGAGCTGCAGGTGCTCGGCCAGGCGCTCGTCGACCTGCCGAAAGACGCACTGAAGCGCATGCCGATGCCCGAAAGTCTCGGGGACGCCGTGCGCGAAGCCCGCCGGATCACCGATCACGAAGGCAAGCGCCGCCAGCTTCAGTACGTCGGCCGCGTGATGCGCTCGCTGACCGACGACGAAACGGCCGCGCTGCGCACCGCGCTCGACGCGCAACGCGGCGTGAACAAGGCCGCCACCGCCCGCCTGCACTGGATCGAGCGCACGCGCGAGCAACTGCTCGCGAGCGACGACGCGCTGACCGAATTCCTGCGCCAGCACCCCGACGCCGATATCCAGGAAGGCCGCACGCTGATCCGCAACGCGCGCAAGGAAGCGCAGCAAGGCAAGCCGCCGCGCTATTTCCGCGAGCTGTTCCAGTGGATCAAGGCCGCGGGCGGCGCGTCCGACAGCGACGACGAAGCGGCCGACGACGCCGGAGACGACCATGACGACGAAGCGTAACCATCCGGACGAGCTCGTGGTCGGCCTCGTGTCGATCAGCGATCGCGCGAGTACGGGGGTCTACGAAGACAAGGGCATTCCGGCGCTGCAGGAATGGCTCGCCGGCACGCTGGTTTCGCCGTGGCGCGCCGAAACGCGCCTGATCCAGGACGACGCGCCGACGATCTCGGCCACGCTGACCGAACTCGTCGACGTCGCCGGCTGCGACCTCGTGCTGACGACGGGCGGCACCGGCCCCGCGCGCCGCGACGTGACGCCCGAGGCGACGCTGGCCGTGGCGACGAAGGAAATGCCGGGATTCGGCGAACAGATGCGGCAGATCAGCCTGAACTTCGTGCCGACCGCGATCCTGTCGCGGCAGGTCGCGGTGATCCGCGAAACGGCCGACCATGCGGCGCTGATCATCAACCTGCCCGGCCAGCCGAAGTCGATCCAGGAAACGCTCGAAGGGCTGCGCGATGCCGACGGCAAGTCGACCGTGCCCGGCATCTTCGCCGCGGTGCCGTACTGCATCGACCTGATCGGCGGCCCGTATATCGAGACCGACGCCGCGGTGGTCGCGGCGTTCCGGCCGAAAAGCGCGCGGCGCTGAGCGTTGGCCGAGCGCGGCGCGCGTGCCGGCCCGCTCAGGCGGCCGGCGCGGACTCGCCTGCCGACACCGACGCGGCCGGAATCAGAAAATGCTCGCGGTAGTACTTCAGCTCGTCGATCGACTCGTGGATGTCCGCGAGCGCCGTGTGCATCGCCCGCTTCTGGAAACCCTTGTAGATGGCCGGCTGCCAGCGGCGGCACAGCTCCTTGAGCGTGCTGACGTCGAGGTTGCGGTAGTGGAAGAATCGCTCGAATTCCGGCATCCAGCGCGCCATGAAGCGGCGGTCCTGGCAAATCGAGTTGCCGCACATCGGCGACTTGCCGGGCGACACGTACTGCGCGAGGAACGCCTGCAACTGCGCGGCGGCTTCCGCCTCGGTCACGGTCGATGCGCGCACGCGGTCGATCAGGCCCGAGCGGCCGTGCGTCGACTTGTTCCAGTCGTCCATCTTCGCGAGCGTCTCGTCGCTCTGGTGGATCGCGAACACCGGGCCCTCGACAGCGATGTCGAGCGTGGAATTGGTCACGACGACCGCGATCTCGATGATGCGGTCGTTATCCGGGTCGAGGCCCGTCATCTCCATGTCGAGCCAGACGAGGTTCAACTCGTTGCGCACGAGCGCGGGCTGGCTGGCGGAAGCGGCGGTATCGGTCATGATTCATCCTGGCAAATGGCGGACCGGGCCTCGCCGATGCAGCGCCGCCCGGGCGGCCGGCATCGCATCAGCGAGGCCGGTCCGCAAGAACATATAATTCTCGCATAGAACCCTTTGGCGCCTTCGATGTCACCCTTTTCGTTCACCCTGCTGTTCGCGATCGCCGTACTCGCGATGGTCGTCACCAAGCTGTGGCTCGCGTCGCGGCAGATCCGCTTCGTCGCCGCGCACCGCAACGGCGTGCCCGCGCAATTCAGCGCCACCATCCCGCTGACCGCCCACCAGCGCGCGGCCGACTACACGGTCGAGCGCACCCGGCTGACGATGCTCGAGATCGTCGTCAGCGCGGCCGTGCTGGTCGGCCTCACGCTGCTCGGCGGCGTCGGCGCGCTCGACACGCTGCTGACCGGCTGGCTTGGCCGCGGCTACGGGCAGCAGGTCGCGCTGGTCGCCGCGGTGCTCGTGATCACGGGCGTGATCGACGTCCCGTTCGAGTATTACCGCCAGTTCGGCATCGAGCAGCGTTTCGGCTTCAACCGGATGACGAAGCGGCTGTTCTTCACCGACATGCTGAAGAATTCGCTGCTCGGCGCCGTGCTCGGCCTGCCGCTGCTGTTCGTCGTGCTGTGGCTGATGAACCAGGCCGGCAGCCTGTGGTGGCTGTGGACCTGGATCGTGTGGGTCGCGTTCCAGATGCTCGTGCTGCTGATCTACCCGACCTTCATCGCGCCGCTTTTCAACAAGTTCGAGCCGCTGAAGGACGACGCGCTGCGCTCGCGCATCGAGTCGCTGATGAAGCGCTGCGGCTTTGCGGCCAAGGGGCTGTTCGTGATGGACGGCAGCCGCCGCTCCGCGCACGGCAACGCATACTTCACGGGCTTCGGCGCATCGAAGCGGATCGTGTTCTTCGACACGCTGCTCGCGCGCCTGTCCGGCCAGGAGATCGAAGCCGTACTCGCGCATGAACTCGGCCACTTCAAGCGTCGCCACGTGATGAAGCGGATGCTCGTGTCGTTCGTGCTGAGCCTCGTGCTGCTCGCGCTGCTCGGCTGGCTCGCGCAACGCACGTGGTTCTACACGGGGCTCGGCGTCACGCCGTCGCTCGACACCAGCAACGCAGGCGCCGCGCTCATCCTGTTTTTCCTCGCGATTCCGGTATTCCTGTTCTTCGCGACGCCGTTCAGCAGCCTCACGTCGCGCAAGCATGAATTCGAGGCCGACGCGTTCGCGGCCAGCCAGACCGACGCGCAGGATCTCGTCAGCGCGCTCGTGAAACTCTACGAGGACAACGCGTCGACGCTGACGCCCGACCCCGTCTACACGGCTTTCTACTACTCGCATCCGCCCGCGTCGCAGCGGATCGACCGCCTGCTGCAGCACGCATGAGCCGGCCGACTTCCCGCAAGCCGGCCCCGCGCGCATCGGGCGCGCAACGGGCCGAAGGCCGCGTGATCGCGGCGCACGGCCGCCACTACATCGTCGCCCCCGACGACGGCGGCCCGATGCTGCAATGCTTCCCGCGCGGCAAGAAGAGCGACATCGCGGTCGGCGACCGCGTCGCATACGAACTCGCGTCGGCCGACCAGGGCGTGATCGTGGAGATCGGCGAACGGCGTAACCTGCTGTACCGCTCCGACCAGTTCAAGTCGAAGCTGTTCGCGGCAAACCTCGACCAGTTGCTGATCGTGCTCGCGACCGAGCCCTATTTCAGCGAGGATCTGCTCGGCCGTGCGCTGATCGCCGCCGAAGCGAACGAGCTGAAGCCGCTCGTCGTGCTGAACAAGATCGACGTCGCGGCCGCGCTGCCGGTCGCGCGCGAGCGTCTCGCGCCGTACCGCGCGCTCGGCTACGACGTGCTCGAGCTGTCGGTGAAAGGTGCGCCGGACGATGCACGCGCGCAGTTGATGCCGCACCTGGCCGGCCATTCGACGATCCTGCTCGGCCAGTCCGGGATGGGTAAATCCACGCTCGTGAACCTGCTCGTGCCCGATGCCGAAGCCGCAACCCGCGAGATTTCGGCCGCGCTCAACAGCGGCCGTCACACGACGACGTTCACGCGCCTGTACCCGCTGGAAGGCGGCGGTGCGCTGATCGATTCGCCGGGCTTCCAGGAATTCGGCCTCTATCACTTGACGGAAGGCCGCCTCGAGCGCGCGTTTCCGGAATTCCGACCGCTGCTCGCGGACTGCCGTTTCTATAATTGTCATCATCTGCACGAACCCGGCTGCGCGATTCTCGAAGCCGTCGCCGACGGCCGCATCGCGCCGTCGCGGCACGCGCTGTACGCGCAGCTCGTGCACGAGGCGAGCCAGATCGTCCGCTGACCGCGCGACGTGTGCGACGGCCGGCCGGCGGCAGGCCTTCATCGACAGGAGCCGCGATGCGTTTCAAGGCACCCGACC